>NZ_JBQDLF010000025.1:0-58395 GCF_052095815.1 Brachybacterium sp.
TTCTACGTCAACGACGCGACGCTCCCCATCACCACGAACCGGGAAGAGCCGCCAACGGACCCTCCTCTCGGAGCGGATCCAGCGGCTCGAGAAGACGGCACGCGCCGTCGACGAGATGATCGAGAGAACTGACATGAACGACAGCACCACCCCCCTCAGCCCCGAGGAGCAGGCCCGCATCTTCGGCACCGACTGGGACCCCGCCTACCAGGACGAGGCTCGCGAGCGCTGGGGGGAGTCCGACGCCTGGAAGCAATCTGCCTCGCGCACCCGGGATTGGGACGCCGCGCAGTGGCAGGGGGTCAAGGATGAGACCGACGCGACCGAGGCCGCGCTCGCCGAGGCCCTGGGCCGCGGGGTCGAGCCCGGCAGCGACGAGGCGAACGTCCTCGCCGAGCGTCACCGCGCCACCATCGACCGCCATTACGACTGCACGCATTCCATGCACGTCGTCCTGTCGCGGATGTATACCGAGGACCCCCGATTCGCCGCGCACTACGACCAGCAGGCCGAAGGCCTCGCCGCGTGGCTGCGCCGAGTCATCGAGGAGAACGCCCGCGCCAACGGCGTGGAGCCGGAGACCGCGACCTGGGAGTGAAGCTCCCTCCCCATCATGACCCTCCCCGCCATGACGAGAAAGGTGCCACAGAACTGGCCCCTTTCTCGTCACGGCGGGCCTGGTGAGCGGAGATCACGGGCCGCAGCCCTGACGCGCGGCGAGCACGGGCCGCAGCCCTCACGCGCGGCGAGCACGCACTACGCCGCCGGGGAGAGCTCGCCGAAGGCCTCCAGCAGGGGCACGACGCGCGGCCCGAGCTCCACCTGGGTGAGCAGCAGCCCCAGCGTCCCGTCGGCGTCGACGAAGAAGTCCGTGCCCGCGCCGCCGGACCAGCCCCAGCGGCCGCGGTGCGGGCCGCCGGCGACCACGCTCACGCCGAAGCCCCAGCCGGTCTGTGCCCAGAAGCCGGGGAAGAACGAGCCCGGTTGCTTCGCGCTCGCGGGCACCTGATCGCTGCGCAGCATCGCCAGGTGCTCGGTTCCCAGCAGCTCGCCGTCACGCAGTGCGCGCAGGAAGCGCAGGTAGTCGGGTGCTGTCGAGAGCAGCTCGCCGTGGCTCATGTCCTGCGGAGGCGGGCCGATATGGGGGCCGCCGCCGATGCCCTCGAGCTCGACCAGCTGTCCGTCGGACTCCGTGTACAGAGCGGGCAGCCGGTCAAGCATCGCCGCGGGCACGAAGTATCCGGTGTCGACCATGCCCAGCGGGCCGAGTAGGGAGCGCTCGAGGTGCTCACCGGCGCTCATCCCGGTGAGACGGGACAGCAGGATCCCGAGCAGCCCGAACGAGTGGTGATAGCGCCATACGGTGCCGGGCTGTCCCACCAGCGGCAGGGAGCTGAGCGCCGCGAGCCAGTCGTCGGCCCCGAGGCTCGGCGGCAGCAGCCCGGCCTCGGTCTCGTTCGCCGCCATGGCGTGCTGCAGCGGCGAGTCGGCGAGGATCATCCCGTACCCGGACATGTTCGTCAGCAGATGGCGCACGGTGATCGGCCGCTCGGCGGGCACGGTGTCGGAGAGCGGAGCGTCGGGGGCGGTGAGCACGCGCGGTGTGCCGATTTCGGGGAGCCAGGTCGCCACCGGGTCGTCGAGCGCGAGCGCGCCCTGCTCGAGGAGTCGCAGCGCCGCCACGGTCGTGACCAGCTTGGTCATCGATTGAATGCGGAAGATCGCGTCCGCCCGCATTGGTGGGCCGTCCACGGCCGACGCTCCGATCGCCACCGGCTCCGGGTCGTGGCCCACCGCGAGCACGGCTCCGGGCACCGTGCCGTCCTCGACGGCGCGGAGCAGGAATGCGGGCGGCGAGGTCTGCGATGACATGCGCACAGCGTACGAGCGCGGCGCGGGCGGCGACAGGGCCGAGACAGCGAACCCGCGGGGAGCAGAACCCGCCCGCACGGTCCGGAAGAGGTTCCTTCTCTACACTCGACCCATGAGCAGCTTCGAGGATTTCGTCCGGCTCGAGCCCCGGGCGGTGCCGCTCGGCGGGCCCCGCGGGATGACCGTCCACCGCACCCTGCCCGCCCGCCAGACCTCATTGATCGGCGCCTGGTGCTTCGTGGACCATTTCGGTCCCGACGACGTCTCCGCCGGTGACGGCATGCGGGTGGCGCGCCACCCGCACACGGGCCTGGCGACCGTGTCCTGGCTGTTCGACGGCGCGATCACCCACCGCGACTCGCTCGGCAGCCACGCCCTGGTCCGCCCGGGGGACGTGGACATCATGGTGGCCGGCTCCGGCATCACCCATTCGGAGTTCTCCACCCTCGACACCACGATCCTGCACGGCGTTCAGCTCTGGTACGCCCTGCCCGATCGCGCCCGGTTCCGTGAATCGCATTTCGAGGTCTACACCCCGCCCGTGATCGGGGACGGAGAGGCGCGGGCCCGCGTGGGCCTGGGGTCCTTCCACGCCACCCGCGAGGACGGCACCGTGCTCGAGGACCGCAGCAGGGTGGAGACCGACACCGTGCTGAGCATGGTCGAGCTCGATCTGCGTGCCGGCGGCACCCTGCGCATCGACCTCGATCCGGGACACGAGTACGGCCTGCTCGTGGACCGGGGCGCGGCACGGTTGCGCACAGCGCACCCTCGCCCCGGGGAGTCCGTCGATGGATGGAGAGAGACCGGGGCCGTGAGCCGCGAGCTGCTGGTGCTGCCCGACGGCGCCGCGCAGCTGACCATCCTCGCCGAGGAGGGGGAGGGCCTGCGCGTGATGCTCCTGGGCGGCGAACCACTCGGCGAGGACATTCTGATGTGGTGGAACTTCGTGGGCCGCACCCACGAGGAGATCGAGCAGTTCCGGGCTCGCTACCAGGCAGAGATCGGTGCGGAGGGTACGCTCGCCGAGGCCCCGATCTCTCCGGAGGTTCGCTCGCGGGGCGGCCTGGCGGCCGATGCCGAGCAGTTCGGCCCCTTCGCCCCGCACACCCCCGCGGCACTGCCCGCCCCCACACTTCCTCACGGCCGGTTGCGCTCGCGCGGCCGCGTCGGCATTCCGAAGGACTGAACCCTTGCCCCAGAACCCCGCCACAGACCCCTTGGACGCAGACCCCGTGGACGCAGACCCCGTGGACGCAGACCCCTTCGGCGAAGACCTCTTCGCAGACGATCTCCACACCGGTGATCCGATCGATGCGGAGCCGGTCACCCCCGCGCCGCAGGGCCCGGACCAGACTGACCGCGTGATCATCGCCGCGGCCGAGGAGATCGGGACCGGCTGCCCCTGCGACCTCATCGTGGTCGACGACGCGACCGGTGAGCTGACCGCCTACGCCCTCGAATCCGTCGCCGAGCACGAGGACGCCGTGGTGCTCAGCTGGACCTCCTCCCTCACCCTCGCCACCACCCTGAAGGAGCGCTTCGCTGCGCAGATCGAGTCAGGGCGGCTGCGGGTCCCCGCGGGCCCGGAAACGATCTCGCTCGAGCAGGCGGCCGCCCAGGTCGAGGGGCACCTGCTGGTGCTTATGCGGCTGCCCAAGGCGGTGCACGCCCTCGAGGACCGGGCCCGTCGTCTCGCTGCGGCGGTCCGCGTGAGCGGTCAGTCTGGTCTCGAGATCGTCGCGGGCGGCCGGGTGAAGCACATGACCCGGGCACAGAACGATGCGCTCGCGACGGTCTTCTCCGAGGTCCGTGCGAGCCGCGGGATCGGCAAGTCCCGGGCCCTGATCGCGACCGAGCTGCGGGAGTCCGTCGCGGCGCCGGCCGCGCTCGAGAGCGCGGCACGGGTCGCAGTGCGCGGCCAGCAGCGCGAGCTCGCACTGCGCGCCACCGGCGCGGTGTTCGGCGGGGCCGGAGCCGACGCAGGCAGCCGACTGCTGCTGGGCGCCCTGGACCGGGCCGTCGCCGCAGGAGAGCTAGGCACGCCCGAGGCGCCGGTGGCCTCCGCCGTGGATCTCGGCTGCGGGAACGGACTGATGACCGCCTACCTCGCCGCGGCCCTGCCCGAGACGGCCGTACTGGGCAGCGATGCGGAAGCCGACGCGGTCAGCTCCGCCAGAGCAACCCTCGCCGCCAACCATCTAGAGCGCAAGGGAGTCGAGGTGACCTGGGACGATGCGCTCTCACGGGTGACGGACGCGAGCGTGGACCTGGTGCTCCTGAACCCGCCGTTCCACGATGGCACCGCGGTCGACGCGACCCTGGTGCAGGGGCTGCTCGACACCGCAGCGCGAGTGCTGCGGCCGGGCGGACAGCTGTGGTTCGTGCACAACTCCCACCTGCGCTACCGCACCGAAGTGGAGCGTCGGGTGGGGTCGGTGCGCCAGCGTTCCCGCGACCGACGCTTCACCGTGCTCAGCGCAGTGCGCTGACCGCAGCTGAGCCCGGCCGCTGCTCGGCCCGCCCACGCCGTCGCCGCACTGCCAACGCCGGCACAGTCGCTGGCACAGACGAAAAAGTCCGATTCCGAGCCAGATCCAGGGCAGATCTGGCTCAGAACCGGACAATCGCGCGTTCCGCGGCGCGGGGTGAGCTGGGTGTGCGGTGCGTCGCGGGAGCGAGTGCGACGGGTGGTCAGGCGACCATGCTGCGCAGCACCGAGGTGAACATCGCCAGGCCGTCGGTGCCGGAGCGGGTGCCCTCGCCGGGCTGGTCCGGGCCGAAGCCGGTCTCGACCGCGTGCTCAGGATGCGGCATCAGGCCCACGACGTTGCCTGCGGCGTTGGTGATTCCGGCGATGTCATGGCGGGAGCCGTTGGGGTTCGCCTCGAAACCGGCCGGGCCGTGGGTGGCGCCAGCGGCGTAGCGGAACACGATCCGGCCCTCGTCCTCGAGCTCGGCGAGGGTGCGCTCATCGGCGACGTACTGGCCATCCTGGTTCTTCAGCGGAATGCGGATGACCTGGCCCTTCTCGTAGCCGGAGGTCCAGGCCGTGCTCGTGTTCTCGACCGTCAGCGGTTGGTCGCGGCAGAGGAACGCACGGTGCGCATTCTTGATCATCGCGCCGGGCAGCAGATGCGTCTCGCAGAGGATCTGGAAGCCGTTGCAGATGCCGAGCACCGGCATCCCGCCCTTGGCGGCGTCGGCGACCTTCTCCATCACCGGGGCGAAGCGGCTGATCGCGCCGGCGCGCAGGTAGTCGCCGTACGAGAAGCCGCCGGGGAGCACGATCGCTTCGACGTCCTGGAGAGAGTCCTCGCCGTGCCAGAGAGCGACCGGCTCGGCCCCTCCGATCCGCACGGCGCGCAGCGCATCCCGGTCATCCAGCGTGCCCGGGAAGGTCACCACACCGATGCGCATCAGGCCTGCGCCCCGTCGGCCTCGTCCTCGACGTCGATCGAGACGACGTCCTCGATGACGGGGTTGGACAGCAGGGTGGTGGCGGCCTCGCGGAGGGAGGCGAGCACCTGGTCGGTGATCTCACCTTCGACCTCGAGCTCGAAGCGCTTGCCCTGGCGCACCGAGGCGATGCCCTCGAAACCGAGTCGCGGCAGTGCGGCGGCGACGGCCTTGCCCTGCGGGTCGAGGATCTCCGGCTTCGGCATGACGTGGACCACGACACGTGGCATGGGGACTCTCCTGGGGGACGACGGCCGCGATGGGGCGGGCCGGGCGGGTGGATCTGCAGTGCGGGTGAGCGGTCGGCACGGGGTCGGCCGACGGGTCGGGCCCGACGAGGACATCGTACCGAGCCGGAGCCGATCGGCGGGGGCCTGCCCACCGTGGGAACGACCTCCCGGTCGCCTCGGTTCAGAGCAGGCCACGTTCGAGGGCCAGGGTCACGGCCCGCGTCCGGTCGTCCACCCCGAGCTTCGTGAAGATCCGCAGCAGATGGGACTTCACCGTCGACGCCGCGATCGAGAGCCGCTGTCCGATCTCCGCGTTCGACCTGCCGGTCGCGACCAGGCGCAGCACGTCGAGCTCACGGGCGGTGAGGGCCTCGGGCCGCGGTGCGCGCAGCGAGGAGGCGATCGCGGCGGTGGCGACGGGGGCGAGGGTGGTGCGGCCGGTCGCGGCGCTCGCCGCCGCCTCGAGCAGCTGCGGCGCAGGGGTGTCCTTGAGCAGGTAGCCGGTCGCTCCCGCCTCGATCGCTCGCAGGATCAGTGCGTCGGTGTCGTAGGTGGTCAGGACCAGCACGGGGACCGGAGACGCGGAGCTGCTGAGCAGGCGCGTGGCCTCGACCCCGTCGGTGCCGGGCATCCGCAGGTCCATGAGCACCACGTCGGGGCCCCGGCCGTCGCGCTGGAGGCGCTCGACGGCGTCGACCGCCTCCTGGCCGGTGCCGGCCTCGGCCACCACCTCGTGCCCGGCGGACTCGAGCACGGCCCGCACCCCGGAGCGGAAGATCGGGTGGTCATCGGCCAGGACCACGCGCAGGGATTCACTCGGCATCGGGCTCGGCATCGGGCACCTCCGGGGTGGTCGCGGTGACGGGCAGGACGGCCCGCAGCGTGGTGCCCGCGCCGCGGGAGGAGACCAGGTGCAGCACCCCGCCCTCGGCTTCGAGCCGGGAGCGCGTCCCCACCAGGCCGTAGCCCGCGGTGGGCAGGTCCACATCGAAGCCGGCGCCGTCGTCGGAGACCTCGAGCAGCGCGTCCCCCTCCTCGCGGGTCAGGCGGATCCGCACGGAGCCCGCGCCGGCATGCCGCTCGATGTTGCGCAGCGCCTCCTGGAGGGTGCGCAGCAGCACCACCTCGGTGCGGGTCGCGACCGAGGACCAGCCGGAGGAGTCCACCGTGGTGCGTACGCCGGTGCGCTGCTCGAGGTCCGCGGCCAGACGGTCCAGGGCCGCACCGAGGTCGAGGGGCGCCTGGGTGCGGGCGATCAGCGCGCGGGACTCGGCGAGGCCCTCCCGGGAGATCTCCTCGATCTGGGCCAGCAGCGGCACGGGAGTGCTGTCGGTCCCGCCCACCCCGCCAGCCCCGTCGGAGCCGCTGGTGTGCCGGGCGGCCTGGGAGAGCATCGTGATCGAGGTGAAGGACTGGGCGAGGGTGTCGTGGATCTCGGCGGCGAGCCGGCCCGCCTCCTCGTCGACCCCGCGCTGATGCTCGAGGACGAGCAGCGCGGAGCGGGTCCGCTCCAGGCTCCGCACGGAGTCGGCGAGCTCCTCGGCCAGCTCCCGGCGTTCGTGGGAGAGGGTCTCGATCTGCCAGATCCAGGTCGCCATCAGCACGGAGAACAGGGCGCTGCCCAGCCCGGTCGCGAGCGCCACCGCCACCCCGGCCGAGCCGCTCTCGAGCCCCCGCGGCAACAGCACCAGGACGACCCCGCCCGCGAGCAGCAGCGTCGCGGCCAGCCCCGCGCGGTAGGTGGAATGCAGCACCCACATCAGCATGAACGCGGCGAAGAGGTGCAGGCCCACGTTCGAGACCCCCAACAGGGCCACGGCGATCCCGCCGAGCACGATCGTGCCCACCACGCCGGCACCGGGCAGGCTGCGCAGCACTACCGCCCAGTGCGTGGCGGCGTAGGCGGCGAGCCAGAACGAGACCAGCAGGGCCGTGAGCGGCCCGGGGGAGATCACCAGTCCCAGCAGCGCGGTCCCGGCGACGATCAGGTGGAGGGGCCAGTTGGTGGCCCAGCTCCGCGGCACGCCGTCCAGGGTGCAGAGGTTCCCGCCGGCGATCAGCGTGCGACGCTCAGCCTGCGTCACGAGGACTCCACCGGAACGTGGTCCTCGCCAGCACCAGCATGACGATCAGCCATGAGCTCAACACTAGTGCCGCGAGCACCGGGATCGACAGGTCGTCCAGGCCGAAGGGGGCGATCTCGATCTGCTCCCCGAACTCCTCCGGGAGCAGCGAGAGGCGCAGACCGCGCGCGATCCATGCCTGGGGGAAGACGTAACCCAGGTTCTGCAGCCAGGTGGGCAGCTCCGACATCGGGATGTAGCTGCCGGAGAAGAAGCTGAGCACCACCGTGATGGGGGCGGAGGCGGCGATCGCGGCCCGGCCCGAGGGCAGCGCCGAGGCGAAGGCGACCCCGGCGGCGGTGGTCGCGGCCGTGCCCAGCAGCAGCACCCAGGCGAAGGTGAACATCTGGTGGGGCATCGGCACGTCGAAGGCGAATCGCGCGACGACCAGCAGCAGGGCTGTTTGCAGGGTGGTGTTGAGGGCCACGAGAACCACCTTGGAGATCAGGTAGGCGCTGCGAGGCATGGGGCTCACCACGAGGCGCCGCAGGGTGCGGTCATCGCGCTCGGTCGCGATGATCTCCGCGGTGGACTGGAAGCCCGAGGTCATCACCGCCGCGGCGATCATCCCGGCGAGGTAGTAGGTGGAGGCCGCGACCTCGGTGCCGTCCTGCAGCGTCCAGGCCTGGTCGAAGATCGTCGCGAAGATCGCGAACAGCACGATCGGGAAGGCGAAGCCGAAGATCACCTGGAGCGGCTCGCGGTAGAACTGCAGCAGCTCGACGCGGGTGCGCACGCCGACGGCGCGCAGCAGGGAGGGGGCGCGGCGGGAGGCGGCCGACGTCGGGGCGGCAGGATGCAGGGTGGGAGCGGTGGTGGCGCTCATCGGGGTCCCTCCGAGACGAGGCCGAGGTAGATCTCCTCGAGGGACGGGCGGCGCACCTCGAGATCGGGCAGGGAGGGATGGGCGGCCAGCAGCTCGCGCAGCAGCGGATCGGGGTCCTCGACCACGCGCGCCTGCGGCCCGTCGGGGCCGGTCCAGGTGACCGTGGAGCTGGTGCCGTGGGCCCGACGGATCTCGGCGACGGTGCCCTCGGCAACGATCCGCCCGGCACGCAGCACGGCGGCGCGGTCGGCCAGGAACTCGACCTCATCGAGGTAGTGGCTGGTCAGGACGATGGTGGTGCCGAGCCTGCGCAGCTCCCGGATCAGTTCCCAGAACTCGCGCCGCGCGGCCGGGTCGAAGCCGGTGGTGGGCTCGTCGAGGAACAGCAGCTCCGGCCGGGAGACGATCCCGGTGGCCACGTCGAGGCGTCGGCGCTGCCCGCCGGAGAGGCTCGCGATGCGAGCGCCGGCCTTCTCCGCGAGGCCGGTCGCCTCGAGCAGCTCGGGGACGTCCCACGGGTCCTCGCAGTAGGCCGCGTACTGGGAGACCATCTCCCGCACCGTGAGCGAGGCGCGCTCGCTGCCGCTCTGGGCGACGATCCCCACCCGGTTGCGGTCCCGGCTGCCGAGCGCCGTCGGGTCCAGGCCCAGCAGGTCGATCGTGCCGGACTCGCGGTGTCGCAGCCCCGTGCACATCTCGAGGGTGGTGGTCTTACCGGCGCCGTTGGGGCCGAGCAGCCCGAAGATCGTGCCCCGGGTGACACGGAATGACACATCGTCGACGACGCGGCGGCCGCTGTAGGACTTCACGAGGTGGGAGACGGCGAGGGCGGGCGGAGGGTCTGCGGCGGGTGCCGGGGTCGGGGCGGTCCGTGTGCTGGTCATGGCTCGAGTCTGGGAGCGCGGCGATGCAGTCGGTACCACCGAGTAGCCACGATCGCCTCCACCGATCGGTGGAGGCGAGCACGCGCCGGGGGGGCCGCCCCCTGTGCAGACGGTGCCGGCGGCGATAGGTTCGAGGGACCGTCGCACCCATTCCCAGGAGGAACCGATGAAGATCCGCCACCTCGTCCACTCGTGCTTGCTGGTGGAGACCGGCGGGCGTCGACTGCTGATCGATCCCGGCGGCTTCAGCGGCGAGGCCGTGCGCGGCCTCGGCGCCGCGGTGCTGACAGGGATCGACGCCGTGCTCCTGACCCATCAGCACCCCGATCACGTGGACCGCACCCTGCTGGACGAGGTGCTTCGCCTGGCGACCACCGCCGAGGTGATCGCGGAGCCCGAGACCGCGCAGCAGCTGCGGGAGGCGGTCGACGGCGCCGCTGCGGTGCGCCCCGAGCAGCTGCGTCCGCTCGCCGCCGGGGACGCGCACGTGCTTGCCGCGGTCCCGGGCCACGGCTCGTTGCGGATCGAGGCTGTCGGCGGCCGGCACGCGATCATCCACCCGGACATTCCGCGGGTCGGCAATTCGGGTCTCGTGATCTCCGCGGGGGACGGCCCCCGGCTCGGCGTGACCGGAGATTCCCTCGAGCCGCTGCCGGAGTTCCACGGCATCGACGTGCTCGCCTTCGCCGTCGTCGCCCCCTGGTCGAAAGTGTCCGAGACCGTCGACTTCCTCCGCGCCGTCGGCCCGACGCTGGCCCTGCCCGTGCATGAGGCGATTGCGAGCGACGTGGGCCGACCGATCTATCTGCGCCAGGCCACTGCCCTCGCTCCCGAGGGCACGGAGGTGCGTGACTGGCCGGTCGACGGGGTCATCGAGCTCCCCGGGAGCTGAACGCGCCATGAGCGCCGAAAGGAACAGGAACCGGTCCGAGGACCGGCGGGACCCCGCGGACCGAGCAGGGACCGGCGACGGTGCCTCCCGCGCGATGCATGCGGTGCCCCGGGAGCACTTCCTGCCCCCGGAGCTGCGGGACCGTGCCGGCGTGGATTCCCCGCTGCCGATCGGAGTGGGCCAGACCAACTCCCAACCCAGCACGGTGCTGGACATGCTCCGCCTGCTCGATGTGCGTGAGGGGCAGCACGTGCTCGACGTCGGTGCCGGTTCCGGCTGGACCACGGCGCTGCTCGCCCACCTCGTCGGACCCTCCGGGAGCGTGGTGGGTGTGGAGCGGCAGGTGAGCCTGCTGGCACCTGCCCGTGCCGCGCTCGCCGGGACCGTCGGCCGCGAGGACGGCCGCGCGGAGATCCGCGAAGCCCTCCCCGGGGTGCTGGGGGCGCCGGCGGACGGACCTTTCGACCGGATCCTGGTCTCCGCCGCCGCCCGGTCCAGCCACTGGTTCGTGGACCGCCGCGCTCCAGGGACGCCGGATCGGGGTACGGTGCTTCCGTGCACGGGAGTCCGGTAGGCCGGGCTGAGAGGGAGTTCTCGAACTCCGACCGTAGAACCTGATCCGGATCATGCCGGCGCAGGAAGCTCCGCCAGGCGATCGTCGCTGCGCGCCCGTGCCCTCGTGAAAGGCACGGATCGTGAGCATCACTCCCGTCGGCACCCCCGCCACCCTCCCGGGCACCGCCCCGGATCCCACCGAGACCCCGCTCGGCTTCGGCGTCGGCGCCAGGGTCACCGCAGCCGTCATGACCGATGACTACGCCCGAGTGCTCGTCGGCATCCTGTCCCGGCTCGACCTCACCGGCCTGGTGCGCGAGACGGGGGACGTCTCCACCTATCTCGGCGGCCACGAAGCCCACCTGCAGCGGTATCTCATCGACCTCGCAGACGACCTCGCCCGCACCGAGCACCACGCCACCCTCTCCGTGACCCTCTCGCGCGGCTGCCCGGGAGAGGTGACCTGCGAGCTTCCCGGTGGCGCCGGCCCGCGCGACGTCGGGATCACCGAGCCCCGTCGCACCGGCCGTTTCGCTTCCGCGGAGTGGGCGCTGTACCCGCTGGCGGACCAGGTCGCCGCCGACGGCACCGCGCCGGACCACATGCGCGACATCTACGCCGCGATCGACCGCGCCCGGGAGCTGGGCACCTTCCGCGGCTCCGAGCATTTCGTCACCCGCCTCGAGGGCGACATCGGCGAGGTGATCGCGACTGCCGTCGCCGGCTGGTTGCAGGTGGGTCGCAGCGTGCAGCACGTCACCAGCCATCTCACCCTCTCCCTGAACAGCCCCTCCCACGAGGTGCGCGAGCTCGGCGAGGAGACGCGATGACCCGCGCACAGACTCCGGCAGAGACCCCCTCCCGGGCTCCCGGCCAGACTCCCTCGCAGGCCTCTGATCTGGCCGCTCGTGCCGCCCGGCGTCCGAGGCTCTCCCTGCGCGAGATCGTGCTGGTGGTGGTGCTCGGTGTCGTGTTCGGCTTCCTGTACTGGGTGTTCGTCCAGGCCTGGAACGGGCTCGCGATCGCGATGGGCCCCGCCGGGGACCTCGCCCAGCACGTCCTGTTCGGCTCCTGGCTATTGGTGGGACCGGTGGCGCTGGCGATCCTGCGCCGCCCTGGCGTGGGCATCCTCGCCGAGATGCTCGCCGCGATCATCGAGGTCGTCTTCCTCGGCAGCCCCGTCGGCCCGATGCTGGTGCTCGCCGCCGCGCTGCAGGGCATCGGCAGCGAGCTGCCCTTCGCCCTGACCCGCTACCGCCGGTTCGGTTGGGGAGTGTTCGCCGCCTCGGGCGCCTTCGGTGCGGGCCTGGTGTTCTTCTGGACCGCCTACCGGATGGGCTGGTACGGCCAGGACCTGCTCGCGCTGCGGCTCGGGATGCAGGTGCTCTCCGGGATCGTGCTCGGCGGTCTGCTCGCCAGGGTGATCGTCCGCGCCCTGGAGCGCACCGGCGTGCTCGCGAACTTCGCGATCGGTGCCGCCGCGCAGGGCGACGACGGCATCCCGGCACGACGTGTCCGCTGAGGCCGCAGCGGCCGCCGAGGTCACCGCGCCGGGCGAGAGGGAGGCGGCGGCCCCCGGGCAGTCGGGGACGGTGGTCGAGGCACGGGAGCTCGAGGTGGTCCTGCCCTCGGGGGACGGCGTCGGCCCCTGGACCGGGAGCATCCGGGCCGGGGAGCAGGTGCTCCTGCTGGGCCCCAGCGGCTGTGGCAAATCGACGCTGCTGCGCGCGCTCGCCGGCGCGCTCCCCTCCCACCAGCGCGGCCGGGTCACCGGCACCCTGCGGGTGGGCGGCATCGACCCGATCGCCGAGGGGGTCCTGGCCACCGCGGGGACCGTCGGATTCCTCGGTCAGGATCCGACCGACGGGGTGTGCCTCCCGCGGGTCGCCGATGACGTCGCCCTCCCGCTCGAGAGCCGCAGCGTGCCGCCCGCGCAGATCGGGAAGCGCGTGCGCGAAGCTCTCGCAGACGCGGGCATCGAGACGCTCGCCGACCGCCCGGCCGCGACGCTCTCGGGCGGACAGCTGCAGCGTGCGGGCCTCGCCGCGGCGCTCGTCGCCCGGCCGCGCCTGCTGCTGCTGGACGAGCCCACCGCGATGCTCGATGCCGAGGGCGTGCGCGCTGTGCGCGACGGCGTCGAGCGGGCTGCGCGCGAGGGCGGAGTGGCAACGATCCTCGTGGAGCACCGCCTCGACGACTGGGCGGGGGAGTCGGGCCTGGCCGGACTTCCGGCACGGACCATCGCGCTCGACGCCTCCGGGCAGGTGCTCGCCGACGGGCCGACGACTGTGGTGCTCACCCGTCACGGCGCCGCGCTGCGCGAGGCGGGGTGCTGGCTGCCCGGGGAGGTCGAGGAGACGCTGAGCTCCGAGAGGGGGTCCGGGGAGGTGGCTCCGTCCCCAGGCCCGGAGGCCACGCCGGATCCGCTGCTCACCGTGCGGGGCGCCGAGCTCGGCCACGGCGACCGCACCGTGCTGCGCGAGGTCGAGCTCACCGTGAATGCGGGGCGTCTGCTCGCCGTCGTGGGCCGTAACGGCGCCGGGAAGTCCACGCTGCTCGGCGCGCTCTCCCGCCTGGACCTCCCGCAGGCGGGCACCGTCGACGGTGCGGCGGCTGGGCTCGTGTTCCAGCGACCCGAGGCGCAGTTCGTGGCCGACACCGTGCAGGCGGAGCTCGCCGCGTCCGGGGCCGGGCACGAGCAGGTCGAGGAGATGCTCGCCCGGCTGCGCCTGCAGGCGCAGCGGGACGCCAGTCCCTTCAGCCTCTCCGGCGGTCAGCAGCGCCGGCTCTCGATCGGCGCGATGCTGCTGACCCAGCGCCCCGTGCTGCTCGTGGACGAACCCGGCTACGGCCTCGATCGTGTCGCTCAGCAGACCGTCCTCTCGCTGCTGCGGGAGGCGGCCGGGACCGGTCGCGGCGTGGTGATGACCACCCATGACCTGCGCACCGTCCGCGCGGCCGATGCGGTCGCGGTGATCGCCGACGGCCGGCTGCTCGGACCGATGTCACCGCAGACGCTGCTGCGGGACCGCGGCCTGCTGCAGCGCGCGGGGCTCGTGGCGGCACCGCTGGTCCCGGGGGCGGCGCCGGCGGTGAAGCCGCCCGTGGCGAGGGCCCGTGCGGCCGACGAGCCCGCCCGCCCACGGGACGCATCCGGATGGCTCTCGCGCCGTAACCCGACCGTGCTGCTCGGCCTGCTGACCGCGCTCAGCATCGTCTGCATCCTGCTGACCGACCCGCTGCCGCTGGTGCTGCTGTACCTGCTGCTCTCGGCGGGGACGATGATCGGCTGCCGGCTCGGACCGCTCAGGCTGCTGCGGGCCCAGCTGCCGTTCATGGTGTTCGCCAGTGGCGTGCTGATGGTCAACGTGCTCGGCCGGCCCGGGCATGAACCGTGGCCGGAGCTGCCGATCCGAGTCACGGAGGAAGGGATCGTGCTGGGCACCGCCCTGGCCCTCCGGGCACTGGTGATCGGCCTCGGCGCCCTCACCGTCACCCGCGCCGCCGATCCGCGGCGCACGATGGTGAGCCTCCAGCAGCACGCTCACCTGCCACCCCGGTACACCTACGCGCTGCTGGCGGGACGGAGACTGCTCGAGGATCTGCCGCGCCGCTGGGAGACCCTCACCCGTGCGCACCGGGTCCGTCTGCCGCTCACCGCCGAGGGTGCGGTGGCGCGATTGCGCGCCCGTCACCTGCTGCGCTGCGCCTTCGCGCTGCTGGTCGATGCGGTGCGCAGCGCCGAGAGGCTCGCCTTCGCGCTCGAGTCGCGCGGGCTCGGCGACGGCCCCCGCACCCTGTGGCGCCCGGTGCCGCTCACCGTCGCCGATGCGCTGCTGGCGCTCGGCGTCGCCCTGGTGGTCGCCGCGGTGCTCGTCCTGTCCTGAACGGTTCCCCCTGAAGTGCTTCGAGGCGGCAGCTGCCACCTCGAAGCACTTCAGCTGAGGTCGGGGACTCTGCGGCGTCCGCTCAGAAGCCCCTTCCGGTCAGGCGCTCGTACGCCTCGACATACCGCGCGCGGGTCTGCTCGACCACCTCGGCGGGCAGAGCGGGCGGGGGGAGGTCCGAACCCTTGGACCAGCCGGAAGCGGGAGAGGTCAGCCAATCCCGCACGAACTGCTTGTCCAGGCTGGGAGGGGTGCGGCCCGGGGTGTACGTGTCCGCGGACCAGAACCGGCTGGAGTCGGGGGTGAGCACCTCGTCGCCGAGCATCAGCGTGCCATCGACCCGGGAATGCCCGAACTCGAGCTTGGTGTCGGCCAGGATGATGCCCTGCTCAGCGGCGATCCGGCGGGCCCGCTCGAAGACCGCGAGCGTGAGCGACTCGAGCTCGGTGGTGAGCTCATCGCCCAGCCGCTCCCGCGCCTGGGCGACGGTGATGTTCTCGTCGTGCTCGCCGGCCTCCGCCTTGGTGGAGGGGGTGAAGATCGCCGGCTCCAGGCGAGAGGCCTCGACCAGGCCGGCCGGCAGCACGTGCCCGCCCACCGATCCGCCGGCCCGGTAGTCGGCCAGGCCGGAGCCGGTGAGATGCCCTCGCGCGATGCACTCCAGCTCCACCATGTCCAGGCCCCGGCAGCGCACCGCGCGGCCAGCGACGGCCTCGGGCACATCGGTTCCGGAGAGCACATGGTGGGGGACGATGTCCGCCAGCTGCTCGAACCAGAACAGGCTGATGCCGGTCAGCAGTCGGCCCTTGTCAGGGATGCCCGGCTGCAGCGAATGGTCGTAGGCGCTGATGCGGTCCGTCGCGACCACCAGCACCTGGTCGGCGGTAGACGGGTCCTGGCCCTCCGGCACGTACAGCTCACGGACCTTGCCGGAGACCACGTGGTCCCAGCCCGGCAGCTGCGGGGCCTCGATCAGCGGGGTGGCGTCGACGCTCATGCGCGATCCTCCGTCACGGTGTCGGTGTCGGTGTCGGTGTCGGTGTGCGCTCCGGCGTCTGCCGCAGCCCGGAGGGCGATGTCGGTGCGGTGGTGGCTGCCCTCCAGGCCGATCGCCTCGGCGCCGGTCAGCGCGAGCGCGCGGGCCGCCTCGAGGTCCTCACCGGTGGCGACCACCGAGAGCACTCGACCGCCGGCGCTGACCAGGTTGCCGTCCACCATGCCGGTGCCGGCATGGATGACATGGGTGCCGAGCGCCTCCGCAGCGTCGATTCCGGAGATCGGGTCTCCCGTGCGCACCGTCGCCGGGTAGCCGGCGCTGGCGAGCACCACGGTCACGGCGCTGTCCTCGCTCCAGGTCAGCTCCGTGTCCTCGGCCAGTTCGCCGCGAGCGGCCGCGAGCAGCAGCGGGGCCAGCGGCGAGGTGAGCCGCTCGAGCACCACCTGGGTCTCCGGATCGCCGAAGCGGGCGTTGAACTCGATCACCCGCAGTCCGCGGGAGGTCAGCGCCAGCCCGCAGTACAGGACCCCGTTGAAGGGGATGCCGCGGTCGGCGAGCTCAGCGATCGTGGGCCGGGCGACGGCGCGCAGCACCTCGTCGACCAGGCCCTCCGGCGCCCACGGCAAGGGGGAGTAGGCGCCCATTCCACCCGTGTTCGGACCCTCGTCGTCATCCAGTGCGCGCTTGAAGTCCTGGGCCGGCGCCAGCGGCACCACGCGGGTGCCGTCGCTCACGCAGAACAGGGACACCTCGGGGCCGTCGAGGAACTCCTCGAGCACCACTGAACCGCCGGCTGCCAGCACCGCCTCGGCGTGCGCCACTGCGGCCTGCCGGTCCTTGGTGACCACGACGCCCTTGCCGGCCGCGAGACCGTCGGCCTTGACCACGAAGGGCACATCTTGCAGCGGGTTGACCCGGTCCAGCCCGGCCTCCAGCTGGGACAGGGCGCTGACCGTGACCGAGGCGGAAGTCGGCACGCCAGCGGCGGCCATGATCTCTTTCGCCCAGGACTTGGAGCCCTCGAGGTGGGCGGCGGCAGCGGACGGTCCGAAGACAGTGAACCCCGCCTCCCGCAGGTGATCCGCGGCGCCGGCGACCAGCGGTGCCTCAGGGCCGATCACCACCAGGTCGGGCTGCAGTTCTTCGGCGAGGCTGACCTGGGCATCGAGGTCGGTCACCGGGACGTCGTGACAGGTGGCGAGCTGCGCGATGCCGGGGTTGCCGGGCGCGGCGTGCAGCTCGGGGGTGGGGGTATCTGAGGCGAGCCGGCGGAGGATCGCGTGTTCGCGGCCGCCGCTGCCGATGATGAGGATCTTCACGCGGGCAGGGTACCCAGACTCGGACGACCGTCGGAGAAGTGCCCGCAGAGCGGCCCTCCCGGGTCGGCGTGGAGCGCGACTCCGGGCGCCGCCCCGGTGCTGTGCAGGCGCTGCGCGGGCAGTACTACTGCGCCGCACCGGTGCTGCGCGATTACGATCGATCCCATGCCCGCCGAGCTCCAGCACCCCGATCCCGCCGTGACCGACGCCGGCGCGCTGCCCCGCGCCCGCGCCGTCACCCGGTTGCGCCTGGACCTCTCCTATGACGGCACCGACTTCCATGGCTGGGCCGCCCAGCCCGGCCAGCGCACCGTTCAGGGGGAGCTCGAACAGGCGCTCGGCCGGATCGCCAGAGTCCCGGCACGGGTGACCGTCGCCGGGCGCACCGACGCCGGGGTCCACGCCCGGGGGCAGGTCTGTCATCTCGAACTGCCCGATGACGTGCTGGCCACCCTGCCCGGGCGCTCGCCCCGCAGCCCCGCTGAAGCGCTGGTCACCCGGCTTGCAGGCGTGCTGCCCGACGACGTGGTGGTCCATGTCGCACGGGTGGTGCCGGGCGACTTCGATGCCCGCTTCGGCGCGCTGTGGCGACGCTACCGATACCGGATCTCCGATGGGCCCGCCGCCCATGACCCGCTGCGTCGGGACGTGCTGCGTCACCGTCGGCCCCTGGACGTCGAGGCGATGGCGCGGGCGAGCGCCCCGCTGCTCGGCGAGCATGACTTCCTCTCCTTCTGCCGCCCCCGCGAAGGGGCGACGACCATCCGCGAACTGCGCGAGATGACCTGGGAGCGACCGGAGGAGGGGCGTGCAGATGCGGGGCTGATCGTCGCGACCGTGGTCGCCGACGCCTTCTGCCATCACATGGTGCGCTCCCTGGTCGGGGCCCTGATCGGGGTAGGGGAGGGCCGACGGGACCTCGACTGGCCGGCGCAGGTGCTCACCGCCCGCACGCGCCAGGCCGCCACCCGCGACGGCGTCGGCGCGGCCCCGCTGTGCCCCCCGCAGGGACTCACCCTGGACCACGTCGCCTACCCTCCCGATGAGGAGCTCGCCGCCTGGGCTGCGCGCACCCGGACGCTGCGCCAGCCGCCGCCCCAGGAGCCACTCCCCGAGGCGGGCCCAGAGGCAGGCTGAGAGCTGGGTCCAGAGCCTGGTGGGGAGCCGGAGCGGGCCTGGGCGGAGAGCCGGGCAGGACCGGGACCGGAGTCGGGCGCAGATCACACCTCTGACAGGGGTCTTCTGCGTTGACGCTCGGGTGCGGCAGTGCGTATTGTTGAGCGCTGTTGTGCCTTGATGTGTGCCCCGACTCCGCAGCCGTTCTCTGATGCCCGGCGCGAAAGGGAATCTCACCCACATCCAGGACCGCCGTCGCGTCGTGAGCGGAGCGGGCCGGGTACAGCCATAGGGGCCATGCTTTTACCCGAAGGAAGCGTGCCCACGGTCCATCGAACCGTGCCTGGTCGGCGTCTTGCCGCCCGGGCACCACGACGAGAGAAGAAGGCACGAGTGCGTACGTTCACCCCGAAGCCCGGCGATGTCGAGCGTTCCTGGCACGTCATCGACGCAACGGATGTCGTCCTCGGCCGGCTCGCTTCCCAGGTTGCACAGCTCCTGAGGGGAAAGCACAAGCCGGTCTTCGCACCCCATGTGGATGCAGGCGACTTCGTGATCATCATCAACGCTGACAAGGTCGCGCTGACCGGAAACAAGCGGGAGGCCAAGCTGGCCTACCGCCACTCCGGCTACCCCGGCGGCCTCCGCGGCACCCCCTACTCCGAGCTGCTCGAGAAGAATCCCGAGCGCGCAGTGGAGAAGGCTGTTCGCGGCATGCTCCCCAAGAACAAGCTTGCTGATCAGCAGATCAAGAAGCTCAAGGTCTACAAGGGCTCCGAGCACCCGCACGCCGCTCAGATGCCCGTCCCCTTCACCATCGATCAGGTGGCGCAGTAAGCGGGTGTCCCGCCACTCCGCCCTGCCGCACGGACGAACCAAGGAGAACCGTGACTGAGACCACCCCCGATACCACCGACAACCTCGAGGCCGTGACCGACGAGTCCGCACCCTCGAGCTTCACCACCGAGTCGACCGGCGAGTCCGCCGTCGGCGCCGGACAGTCCGCGATCGCACCGGGCTACGGCACCGGTCGTCGCAAGCGCGCGATCGCTCGCGTGCGCCTGACCCCCGGCTCCGGCCAGTGGATCATCAATGACCGCGCCATCGAGGATTACTTCCCGAACAAGCTGCACCAGCAGGAAGTCAACGACCCGTTCACGGTCCTCGACCTCCAGGGCCGCTTCGACGTGTGGGTCCGCCTCCACGGCGGCGGCCCGTCCGGACAGGCCGGCGCCGTGCGCCTCGGTGTGTCCCGCGCGCTGAACGAGATCGACGAAGACGCGAACCGCGCGATCCTCAAGAAGGCAGGCTTCCTGCGCCGCGATGCACGCGTCATCGAGCGTAAGAAGGCCGGTCTGAAGAAGGCCCGTAAGGCTCCGCAGTACTCCAAGCGCTGATCGGGCGCGGGGCAATGCTCCGCACCCTTCACGCTGCACGCACGATGCCCTCGACCTCCGGGTCGGGGGCATCGTCGCGTTGCGGGGGTGCTCGCGCGAGTGGGCGGCCCGCCCCGCTAGGCTCCGGACATGGTCGCCGCTGGAGACGCCGCCGAAGACTGGGCATTCACCCCGCGCCGCTGGTGGACCGGCCCGTTCGATGTCGAACAGCTGGCCTGGTCCTCTGTGGGGCGAGCGCGGGATGCCGCCGCCGAGCTCGCGACAGCGCGCGGCCTCCACCTCACCATCGCCACCGCCCCGGGGCTCGTCGCAGCGTCCTTCTCGGCGATCGAGCATCTGCGGATCGACGGGCGGGTCCCGCAGCCGTGGGGTGAATTCTCCGGCTTCCTCGAGGCTCGGGACGGCTGGGTGCGGCTGCACGGGAACTACCCCCACCATGCCGAGGTGCTCCGCCGCGTGCTCGGGGTGCAGGACCGGGCTGGGCTCGAGCGTGCGATCGCACGGCGCGACGCCGCAGAGATCGAGGAGGAGGTCACCGCGGCCGGCGGCATCGCGGCGCGGGTCCGCACCAGGCAGGAGTGGGCCGCGCATCCCCAGGCCCGGGCGCGGCAAGACGCTCTCAGCGCGCCGCAGGAAGCCGAATGGGTGAGCGTCACCGACCGCGGGGAGCGCCCGGCGCTTCCCCCGGCGACGAACACGTCCGGGACTACCGCGCTCGCCCTGCTGGCAGGGGTGCGGGTGCTGGACCTGACCCGGGTGATCGCAGGTCCCAGCGGCACCCAGCTGCTCGCCTGCCTCGGCGCGGACGTGCTGCGCATCGACCCGCCGCATCTCCCGGAGCTCCTGGACCAGCACCTCTCCACCGGGATGGGCAAGCGCAGCGCCCAGCTGGACCTGCGCCGCGCCCCGGAGCAGCTCCGGTCACTCGCCGCCGAGGCTGATGTGATCGTGTGGGGCTATCGACCGGGGGCCCTTGCCACACTGGGTCTCGGCATCGAGGAGCTCGAGCAGCTGGCGCCGCGGGCAGTGATCGTCTCCCTCTCCGCCTGGGGTGAGACGGGGCCATGGGCACACCGCGCCGGCTTCGACTCGATCGTCCAGGCTGCCACCGGCATCGCCGTCGAATGCGGTGCAGAAGGGCGGCCGGGAGCGCTGCCCGTCCAGGCCCTCGACCATTCCACCGGGCAGATGCTGGCCGCGCAGGTGATGGAGGCGTTGGCCCGCGCGCGGGCGAGCACACTGCGGCTCAGCCTGCTCGGCGCGGCCCACACTCTGCTGGCGATGCCTTCACCGCCGTCGGAGGCCCCGGCGATGCTGGAGGTGCCCCGGGTGCGAGTGGAGTCGGCCGGGTCCCTGCTCGACGCCGTCCCGCCCCCGTTGCGGGTGGCCGAGGCGAGCATCGAGCAGCCCATCGGCGCATACGGCACCGCCGCGACGCCCTGGAAACGCTGAGCGAGCCGACTCAGCTCAGCAGCTCACGCAGGTCCTCCGCAGTGACCGCGGAGCGGAACGCCTCGCCACCATCGGTGAGGGCATCGAACAGCTCGGCCTTGCGCCGCTGCAGCGCGAGCACCTTCTCCTCGATCGTGTCCTCCGCGATCATCCGGTACACCATCACCTGGCGCTCCTGACCGATGCGGTGCGCACGGTCCACAGCCTGGTTCTCCGCGGCAGGGTTCCACCACGGGTCCAGCAGGAAGACGTAGTCCGCCTCGGTGAGGGTGAGGCCGAAGCCGCCCGCCTTCAGCGAGATCAGGAACACCGGGGCATCGCCCTCCCGGAAGCCGGTCACCGCCGCATCCCGGTCGCGGGTGGAACCGTCCAGATGCGAATAGCCCACCCCACGCCGCTCGAGCTCGGCCGCAACCCGGTCCAGGTAGGAGGTGAACTGGCTGAACAGCAGCACCCGGTGCCCGTCGCCGATCACCTCCTCGAGACGATCGAACAGCGCCTCGAGCTTCGAGCTGGGTACGTCCGCGTACTCCTCGGCGTCGACGAGAGCCGGATCCAGCGCGAGCATCCGCAGCAGCGTCAGGGAACGGAACACGATGAAACGGCTGCGATCAAGATCCGTGTCGATCAGGCCCAGCACCTTCTTCCGCTCTCGCTGCAGCACCGAGTCGTACACCGCACGATGCTCCGGCGAGAGGGTCACCATGAGCACCTCCTCGTGCTTCTCGGGCAGCTCCGCGGCGACCAGCTCCTTGGTGCGGCGCAGCAGGAACGGCCGCACCCGGCGGCGCAGCAGCTCCATCCGGCCGGGGTGGTCACCGGACTCGACCGGCAGCGTGTACTGCTTGCGGAACCCGATCGCGGTGCCCAGCAGACCCGGGGCGACCAGATCGAGGATCGCCCACAGATCGTCCAGGGAGTTCTCCATCGGGGTACCGGTGATCGCGAGCCGGAAGCTGGCCTGCACACCCTTCGCGGCGCGGTGGGTGCGCGAGCGGCGATTCTTCACGAACTGCGCCTCATCGAGCACGAAGCCCTGGAAGCGAGAGCTCGCGAACTCCTCCTCATCGATGCGCAGCACCGAATAGCTGGTCACCAGCAGATCAGCCCCGATCGCTGCGGCGGGAAGGTCCGTGCCGCGGGAGGCGGCGGTGCGGTCCAGCACCCGCACCGTCAGGCCGGGGGTGAAACGCTCGGCCTCACGTCGCCACACCGGCAGCACCGAGGCAGGGGCGACCACCAGGAACGGCGGAGCCTGCGGATCCTGCTCGCGGGCACGGGCGATCAGGGCGAGGGTCTGGACCGTCTTGCCCAGGCCCATGTCGTCGGCCAGCACCCCGCCGAGCCCGTGCGTGAAGAGGAAGTCCAGCCAGGTGAAGCCCTCGTGCTGGTAGGGACGCAGCTCGGCCTGCAGGCCGCGCGGGAGCGGGGGCGGTGGCGTGTCCTCGAGCGAGCGCAGGGACAGCGCGGTGCGGCTCCACTCGCTGCTCGCGACCGTCTCGTCGGCGACCTCCTGGAGGTCGTTCCACATGTCCACCTGGAAGCGGGAGATCCGTTGCCGTTCCGGCTCCCACTCCGCGAGCGCCTCACCCTCGCGGATCAGCTCCCGCAGCGCGTCGAAGGCCGGATGGTCCAACGAGAAGTAGGTGCGATCGGGCATCAGCAGCTTCGCGCTGCCCCGGGCGAGTGCCACGAACAGGCTCGGGAACGGGATCTGCCGGCCCTCGATGGTGATCTCGAAACCGAGGTCGAACCAGTCGTTCTTCCCGGGCGAGGCCTGCTGGGTGACGCGCACATTCGGGGCGCTGTCCAGCTCGCGATAGGCGTGGCGGGTGCCGGTGATCTCGACCTCGACATGGTCCATCGCGGCAAGGTCGTCCAGCACGTGCTCGGTGAAATCGGCGGTGTCGGTGCCGCTGAGCAGCTCGGGGGAGTCCGTCGCCTCCAGCGGCCACAGGGTCATCGCCGCGGCGATCACCTCCTCCTCGTGGGCCAGGTCGCGGTGGGCGCCCTGGCGCTGATCCATCGGCAGGCGCCGGTCCGGGTCGTGATAGCGCCAGGACCAGCGCAGGGACAGACGGTCCCCCGAGGCGTAGGCGGCGGTGAGGTGCAGGGTGGGCCGGCGCGCCGCCGGCAGCTCCACGCTGCCGTCCAGGCTCGTCATGGTGGTCAGGGTCCGCAGCTGCGGGTAGGCGACCTCGAGGAAGGCCTGGCGATCCTCCGCCGGGATCACCAGCGGCTCCCGGCGATGCAGCAGCGAGCGCAGGGCGCGCGGCACCGAGGAGCCGAGCGGGGCGAGGCGAGCGGCCAGCAGCCCGTCCTCCGTGGTCTCCACATCCAGCACCCCGGACGCCCCGAGGAGCCGACCTCGGAGCGCCTTCTCGCCAGCCACGGCGATGCGGGGCCGCACGTACAGCTCCCCGGCGGTGTCGTCGGACTGCAGGTCCAGTCCCACCTCTCCACCGGCCACCAGGTCGATGGCGGCCAGCCCGCTGCCGGGCAGGAACTCCACCCCAGCACCCCGGGCATGCTCGAGGGACTGCCACAGGAGAGGGGAGGTGATCGAGTTCAGCCAGAGGTGATCGATCGCCCCGCTGGAGTAGGAGCGCTCCACCGAGGCGGCGGCGAAGATGCGGGTCAGCGCCTCGCCATGGGTCGGGTCGTACTCCCGACCGGCGAGGCGGAACTCGAAGGTGCGCCACGACAGGTCCCCCTTGATCCAGGCGCCCTTGCGGCCACGGGTCAGGGGCCGCATCCCCAGCCATAGCTCGGCGCCCGCCTCGACATGGGCGGGGGTCGCGATCTCGCGATGATGACGGGAGGTGCTGGTCCCGGAGGTGCCCGCCTCGAGATCGAAGCGCAGGGCCAGCGGGCGGGGCATCGCGGCATTGCCTCCGTCGGTGGTCGGCGTCGCGTTCAGCAGGGGTCGCAGCACGCTGCGCCATTCGGCGGGCGGGCTCTCCCGCACCACCTCGGAACCGAGGTCATTGAGCCGGTAGAGGGTCGCCGCGACGTGCACGCACGCCTCGCCGACGGAGCAGTCGCAGGCGGAGCCGCGGGGCCGCCACAGACCACCGGGCCCCGGAGAGTGGAAGCGGCGGGAGACGGAGTCTTCCTCGTACTCCGTCAGCTGCACCTCGGGATGGCGGAGCGTGCCATCCTCCTCGGCGACCTCGGCCGACACGGTCGAGGACTCCGCCTCCCAGCGGAGATCTGCGACACGGCCGGCCCGGGCTGCACCGAGGCCCCTGCTCGCGGAGCGATCACCCACGTGATGGCTGATCGCGGAGGGCAGCAGGCGGGGGAGCAGGACGGGATCGGACATCCCTCCAAAGTAACCGGCGCAACCCCTCGGTGACGAGGAACCTGAGGAGTAGGGCCCCCGCCAGCGGGTAGTCTCACAGCGGACCTCCGGCCTGGAACCTGCGCGCGACACGCCTGCGCGGCAGTGCTCACGGGGGCCCGCAGACCCCGAATCCTCATGAGGAGAATCCTGTGGCACGACTTTTCGGCACCGACGGAGTGCGCGGACGCGCGAACGGCGACATCACTGCGGAGCTCGCGGTCGAGCTGTCCGTGGGCGCTGCCCACGTACTGGGCACCCTGGGGGCCTTCGGCGGCACCCGGCCCCGCGCGATCGTCGCCCGCGACACCCGCCCCTCCGGCGACTTCCTCTCCGCCGCGGTGAGCGCGGGCCTGGCCGCCGCCGGAGTCGATGTGCTCGACGCCGAGGTGCTGCCCACCCCGGGCCTCGCGTATCTCGTGCAGTCCACCGGTGCGGACCTCGGCGTGATGATCTCCGCCTCGCACAACCCCGCCCCGGACAACGGCATCAAGTTCTTCGCCCGCGGCGGCACCAAGCTGCCCGATGAGGTCGAGGACGCCATCGAGGCCCGCCTCGGCGAGGAATGGGACCGCCCCCAGGGCACCGACGTCGGCACCATCTCCCGCTACGAGGGCGCCGTCGAGGCCTACGTCCAGCACCTCGTCTCCACCCTGGACCGGCCGCTGGCCGGCCTGACCGTGGTCGCGGACTGCGCCAACGGCGCCGCCTATCTCACCGGCCCCGACGCCCTGCGCCGTGCCGGTGCGACCGTGCACGTGATCGGCGACCGCAGCGACGGCGGCCTGATCAACGACGGCTGCGGCTCCACCCACCTCGAGCCGCTGCAGGCCGCGGTGCTCGAGCACGGCGCGGACATCGGCGTCGCCTTCGACGGCGACGCGGACCGCTGCCTCGCAGTCGCCGCCGACGGCGAGATCATCGACGGCGACCAGATCATGGCGATCCTCGCGCTGGACCTCAAGGAGCGAGGCAAGCTCCACGACGACACCCTCGTGGTGACCGTCATGAGCAACCTGGGCCTCAAGCTCGCCATGAAGGAGCACGGCATCGTGCTGGGCCAGACCGGCGTGGGCGACCGCTACGTGCTCGAGGAGATGAACCTCGGCGGCTACTCCATCGGCGGCGAGCAGTCCGGGCACGTGATCATCGCCGAGCACGCCACCACCGGCGACGGCGAGCTCACCGCCCTGCACCTGATGCAGCGGATGGCCGAGACCGGCCGCACCGCCCGGGACCTCGCGAACGTGATGACCCGCCTCCCGCAAGCGCTCATCAACGTCAAGAACATCGACAAGGCCAAAGCCACCATCGACCGCGGGGTCGCCGACGCCGTCGCCGCAGTGGAGCAGGAGCTGGGGGAGACCGGCCGGGTGCTGCTGCGCCCCTCCGGTACCGAGCCCGTCGTGCGCGTCATGGTCGAGGCCCCCACCGATGAGCAGGCCACCGAGATGGCCGAGCGCCTCGCCGTCATCGTCCGGGAGCGCGTGGGTCTCTGACCCTCTCCGGTCTCGGGGCACGCCCGTCGAGAACGCGGATTCCTGCCAGAAACGGATGGGATCGGTGGTCTCGGCGGGCGTGTCGCGTGAGGGGTCCCGTGATCGGGGGGTGTCTCGCTGTCAGGGGTCTATGCGCGATGACAACCGGGCCGCTCACACCTTCCGCAGCAGCACCGAGTGGACGCGGTGCTGGCCGTCCTTGCGCAGCACCAGGTCGGCGCGGCCCCGGGTGGGGACTACGTTCTCGGTGAGGTTCGGGCCGTTGATCGAGCGCCAGATCCCCAGCGCCGTCTCCTTGGCCTCCTCGTCGGTGAGCTCCGCGTAGCGGCGGAAGTAGGAGCGGGGGTTGGAGAAGGCGGTGCGCCGCAGCTGCAGGAAGCGGTCCACGTACCAGCGCTGCACGTCCTCCATCCGCGCATCGACGTAGACGGAGAAGTCGAAGAAGTCCGAGACGGCCATCCCGAGGCGGCCGTCGCGGCGGGGACGGGCCGGCTGCAGCACGTTCAGCCCCTCGACGATCAGCACGTCGGGCTGCTCGACCACCACGCGCTCGTCCTTGAGGATGTCGTAGGTCAGGTGGGAGTAGATCGGCGCTTCGACGCGCTCGTGCCCGGCCTTCACGTCGGCGACGAAGCGCAGCAGGCGGCGCCGGTCGTAGCTCTCGGGGAAGCCTTTGCGCTGCATGATGCCCCGCGCCTCGAGCTCGGCGTTGGGGTAGAGGAATCCGTCGGTGGTCACCAGCTGCACCCGCGGGGTATCCGGCCAGCGGGCCATCAGCTCCCGGAGCAGTCGGGCGGTGGTGGACTTGCCGACCGCCACTGAGCCGGCCACTCCGATCACGTACGGGGTGCGCTGCTGGTGCTGATCGAGGAAGTCCTCGCGGTTCCGGCGCAGCGCCTGGGCGGCGGCGACCTGGATGTTCAACAGGCGCGAGATCGGCCGATAGACGGCGTCGACCTCCTGCAGGTCGAGTCGATCGCCGAGGCCGCGCAGCCGGGTGACGTCCTCCTCGGACAGCGGCAGCGGGGTCTGCTGCGAGAGCCGTGCCCAGTCCTCCCGGGGGATCTCCTCGAAAGGAGTGACGGTGCTCGACGTCGACGCAGACTTCATGGGGTGATTGTTCCAGCTCGCGGTGCGGGCCCGGGCCACGGGTGCGGCGTGGTGCGACTCGGGCGGAGCGCAGGCGAGAGGCGGTCAGCTCCGCGCATGAATGCCTGCTCATTTCTGCTCACTATGTGCAGCCATTGGCCATGGCTGCGCGCCGGGGTCCGCCATCGTGAGGAAGGCCTCTCACGGAATCCGCACGGGGAGTGCCGAACTCTCCCGCGATCATTAGCGTGAGCGGCATGTGTGGAATCGTCGGATATGCAGGCCCTCGGGCCAAGAGCCCCTCTTCCCGTCCGGTGGACGTCGCCCTTCAGGGCCTCGCTCGCCTCGAGTACCGCGGATATGACTCCTCGGGCGTGGCCGTGATCGATGACGGCTCCGTGCGCGTCACCAAGCGCGCCGGCAAGCTCGCGAACCTCCGCGAGGCGCTCCAGGACGCCGCCGAGACCACCGGCGGGGTCTCCATCGCCCATACCCGCTGGGCCACCCACGGAGCACCCACCGACCTCAACGCCCACCCCCACCTGGGCGGCCGCGAGGGGGAGCTGGCCGTGGTGCACAACGGCATCATCGAGAACTTCGCGAACCTCCGCGCCGAGCTCGAGGCCGACGGCTTCCTCTTCACCTCCGAGACCGACTCCGAGGCGGCCGCACACCTGATCGCCCGCGAGATGGAGCAGGCCGGGGACCTCACCGAGGCGATGCGCCGCAGCGCCGCCTCCCTCGAGGGTGCCTTCACCCTGCTGGCTGTGCACAAGGACGCCCCGGACACTGTGGTCGCCGCCCGCCGCAACTCCCCGCTGGTGGTGGGCCTCGGCGAGGGCGAGAACTTCCTCGGCTCGGACGTCGCCGCCTTCGTAGACTCCAGCAAGGAGGCCCTCGAGATCGGCCAGGACCAGGTCGTCACCGTCACTGCGAACTCCGTGTCGATCATCGACTTCGACGGCAACGAGGTCACCGACGCCAAGCGATACACGATCGAGTGGGACGCCGCGGCCGCGCAGAAGGGAGGCTATGACTCCTTCATGGCCAAGGAGATCCACGAGCAGGCCAGCGCCGTCGCGGACACCCTGCGGGGCCGCCTCGAGGACGGCTCCCTGAAGCTCGACGAGATGGACATCGACCCCTCCGTGCTGCGCAGCATCGACAAGATCGTCGTGGTCGCGTGCGGCACCGCCGCGAATGCCGGCGCCGTCGCGAAGTACGCGATCGAGCACTGGTGCCGCATCCCCACCGAGGTCGAGCTCGCCCACGAGTTCCGCTACCGCGACCCCGTGGTCACCGAGAAGACGCTCGTCGTCGCGATCTCCCAGTCCGGCGAGACCATGGACACCCTGATGGCTGTGCGCCACGCCCGGGAACAGGGCGCGAAGGTCATCGCGATCTGCAACACCCGCGGCTCGACCATCCCGCGCGAGGCGGATGCGGCGCTGTACCTGCACGTCGGCCCCGAGATCGCGGTCGCCTCCACCAAGGCATACCTCGGCCAGATCGCCGCCTGCTACCTGCTGGGCCTGTTCCTCGCCCAGGTGCGCGGCAACCTCTACCCCGACGAGATCGCGGCGCTGATGGGCGACCTCGAGCAGCTCCCGGACCAGATCCAGCAGGTGCTGGACAACTCCGCACAGGTCGAGCAGCTCGCCCGCGACATGAAGGACGCCACCAGCGTGCTCTTCCTGGGCCGCCACGTCGGCTACCCGACGGCGATGGAGGGCGCGCTCAAGCTCAAGGAGATCGCCTACATCCACGCCGAAGGCTTCGCCGCCGGGGAGCTCAAGCACGGCCCGATCGCCCTGGTCGAGGAGGGACAGCCGGTGTTCGTCATCGTGCCCTCCCCGAACGGCCGTCACTCCCTGCACTCCAAGGTGGTCTCGAACATCCAGGAGGTGCGCGCCCGCGGCGCCCGCACCCTGGTGATCGCCGAGGAGGGCGACGATGCGGTGCTGCCCTATGCCGATGTGGTGATCCGGGTGCCCGCCACCCGCACCCTCTTCGCCGCGCTGCTGACCGTCATCCCGCTGCAGATCTTCTCCTGCGAGCTGGCGACGGCGAAGGGCCTGGATGTGGATCAGCCGCGCAACCTCGCCAAGTCCGTCACCGTGGAGTGAGCCGGCACTCCCGCTCAGCCCAGGCGGGGGTGTGATACTGCCGGGGTGAGCACTTCTCCGACTGCATCGCCGACGCCCGGCCCCGATCACAGCTTCGGGGGCCGGGCGTTCGCGCCCCAGGATGATGGCACCATCGCGGGCGTCGGCATCGACGTGGTGGGGATCGCGCGCCTGACCGCGATGCTGGAGCGCACCCCCGCCCTGCTCGACCGGCTGCTGACCCCGTCAGAACGCCATCTCTCCGCCGCCTCGCGCGCCGCCCGGGTCGCGGCCAAGGAGGCCGTGGGCAAGGCCCTCGGCGCTCCAGGCGATTTCTCCTGGCAGGACGTCACCGTCGAGCGCACCGAGGTGCGCCGCCCGTACCTGCGCCTGCGCGGTGCCACCCTGCGGGCCGCCGAGGCCCAGGGCGTGGCCCACCTGCACCTGTCCCTCTCTCACGACGGGGACGTCGCCACCGCGATCGTCGTCGCCGAACGCGGGGTCGGTACCGGCGACGGAAGCAGGCTCCCGTGATCTGCGGGCACACCGCGGCGGCGGTGCGTGCGGCGGAGGCGCCGCTGCTGGCGGCGGGGGAGCCGCTCATGCTCCGCGCCGCCCGCGCCCTGGCCGGCCACGTCGCGGCCCGACTGGGTACCCCTGACACCAGCAGTCCGGACGTGCCCCGGGTGCTGGTCCTCGTCGGCGCTGGTGCCAACGGCGGCGACGGGCTCCATGCCGCCGCGATGCTTCGCGCCGACGGCATCCACGCCGACGCGATCGCCACTGCAGATCGCCTCCACGACGAGGGGGCCGCTGCGCTGCGCGAGCAGGGAGGCGAGATCCTCCCGCTGGCCGACACCGCACCCGGCATGCTCCAGGACACTCTGGCCCGGACCACGCTGGTGCTCGATGCGATTCTCGGCATCGGTGGCCGCCCCGAGGTCCCCGCCGACCTCCTCCCGCTGCTGGCGGTGGTGCGGGGGAGCGGAGTCCCCGTGATCGCGGTCGACCTGCCGAGCTTCGTCGACGCCACCACCGGACAGGCCGCCGACGAGGCCCTGCACGCCACCGAGACCGTCACCTTCGGAGCGGTCAAAGCCGGGCTGCTGCTGCCCGGCGGCGCCGAGCGCGCCGGCATCCTCCACCTCGTGGACCTCGGCCTCGGCCCGCACCTGCCCGCCCCCGCTGTGCTGCGTCTCGAAGACGCCGACGCCCGTGGCCTGCTGCCGCAGCCGGGGCGGGACGCCACCAAGTACACCCGCGGGGTGGTCGCGCTCGCAGCCGGCAGCGAGCAGTACCCGGGGGCGGCGGTGCTCGCCGTGTCCGGCGCGGCGCGGGCTGGGGCCGGGATGGTCCGCTGCCTCGCCCCGCAGACGGTGCTCGACCTGGTGCTGCGCGAGCGGCCGGAAGTGGTCGGGCACCGGGTCGAGCGCGCCCAGGGCGGGCCGGACGCGGTGGACCTCACCGCCGTCGGCCGCACCGACGCGCTGGTCGTCGGCCCCGGGCTCGGACCTGAGGACCCTCGTGCGGCTGCGGGCGTGAACTGCCTGCGCGCGGGAGACGGCGCGGAAGACGGCGCGGGAGATGGCACGGGAGATGGCGCGAGAGAGAAGACGATCGCACGTGGCGCGATCGACGCGGGCGCCCTTGGCACGATCACTCCGGAGCACCGCTTCGGCACCGACGTGGTCCTCACCCCGCACCGCGGGGAGGCCGAACGGCTCGCCAGCCGCCTGGGCCTGGACCCCGACCTGCCGGGCGTGCTCCTCGCCCCCGCCCTCGCGAGCGCCACCGGCGCCACCGTGCTGCTGAAGGGCGCGATCACGCTCGTCGCCCCCGGGGATGGTGGACCGCTGAGGGCCCAGGACGATGCGACCCCGATGCTCGCGACCGCCGGCACCGGGGACGTGCTCGCCGGGGTGCTCGGCACCCTTCTCGCTGCGGGGCTTCCCGGGCCGGATGCTGCTGCGCTCGCCGCGATCCTCCACGGCCGCGCCGGCCGACTCGCCTCGCACGACGGCCTGCACCCTCTGGTCGCCCTCGAGGTGGCCTCACACCTGCCCGCCGCGATCGGGACTATCCTGGCAGGCGCCCAGCCGTGATCCAAGGAGCCCGATGACCATCCCGATCCCTGCCGAGGACCCTCGGCACGTGCCCAACCGGGCCGTGATCGACCCCTCGGCGATCACGCAGAACACGCGTGCCCTGGGCACCCTGCTCGAGGAGCAGACGGCGCTGATGGCGGTGGTCAAGGCCGACGGCTATGGGCACGGCATGCTCACCGCGGCCCGCGCCGCGATCGAGGGTGGTGCGACCTGGCTGGGCGTCGCCCACCCCGCGAGCGCGCTCGCACTCGCCCGGGCCGGACTCGATGCGCAGATCCTCACCTGGCTCTACGAGCCGCACACCGCGCGCACTGTGCTGCCCGAGGTGCTCAGCTCCGGCGTGGACGTCTCCGTCGGCTCCCCGGAGATGCTGGCGCTGGTCGCCGAGGCGGCCCGGCAGGCCGACCGCCGCGCCCGCGTGCACCTGAAGATCGACACCGGGATGGGACGCAACGGCGTGCTGCCCTGGCAGATCCGGGAGATCGGCGCCGCCATGCGGGAGGACGATTTCATCCAGGTCGCCGGCGCCTGGACCCACCTCACCACGGCGGATGACCCCTCCGATCCGTCGACCGATCAGCAGGTGGAGCTGTACGACTCCGCCTGCGCGGCGCTCGCCGAGGAGGTCGGTCCGATCCCGCTGCAGCACATCGCGAACTCTGCAGCCACCCTCACACGCCCGGATCTGCACCGCGACATCGTGCGGCCCGGCATCGCGCTGTACGGCTACCCGCCGGTGCCCACAGATGTGCCGCTGCGCCCGGCGATGACCCTGACCAGCCGCCTCGCGCTGGTCAAAGAGGTGCCGGAGGGGCAGAGCATCGGCTACGGCCGTCTCCGTGCCACCGACCGCCCCACCTGCCTGGGGCTGGTGCCGATCGGCTATGCCGACGGACTCCACCGCGCCGCCAGCGACCGCTGCGACGTGATCGTGCGCACCGAGTCCGGGGACCGTCGGGCCCCGCAGGTGGGCCGCATCAGCATGGACCAGATCGTCATCGACCTGGGCCCGGGGACGGACGCGCGTGCGGGCGACGAGGTGTTCCTCTTCGGCGACGCGGGCGGCGCCCCGAACGATCCCGCCGCCTCGACCGCTGACGACTGGGCGCGTGCCGCCGGCACGATCCCCTACGAGGTCCTCACCTCCGTCTCCGGACGCGTCACCCGCGAGGTGCGCTCATGAGCGATGCGCGCAGGGGAGCACTGCCCGTGCGCACCCGCGACGCCGACGGGACCCGCACGGTCGCCCGGGCGCTGGCCGCGGTGCTGCAGCCCGGAGACCTGCTGGTGCTCGACGGCCCTCTCGGCGCCGGCAAGACCACCTTCACCCAGGGCCTGGGTGCCGGACTGGGCGTGCGCGGGCCCGTCGCCTCCCCGACCTTCGTCATCGAACGGGTCCACCCGAGCCTCGGCGCGGGCCCCGACCTCGTCCATGTGGACGCCTATCGCCTCGGCGGGGGCGGAGAGATCGACGACCTCGACCTCGAAGCAGATCTCGACCGCGCCGTCACGGTCGTGGAGTGGGGCCGGGACCGGGTCGAGCACCTCGTGGACTCATACCTGATGGTCGAGCTCGAACGCCCGGACCATGTCGACGATCCGCACGACCCCGACGAACCGCGCACCCTGCTGCTGACCCCGCACGGCCCTCGCTGGGACGAGCCGGCGATCACCCGCCTCGAGGCGGCGCTGGCCACCATCACCGGCCCCGACGGGATCGCCGAGGCCGCCGAATCCTTCGAGGAGAACCGCTGATGCTGCTGGGAATCGACACCTCCGGGGCGGTGAGCGTCGCCATCGCGAGCGGTGAGCTCACCGGCCCTGCACCCGAGATCCTGCAGGTCCGCGCCGACGAGCGCTCCCGCCACCACGACGAGGTGCTGCTGGCCCTGATCGACGAGGCGATGCAGGCCGCGGGAGTGGAGCGGTCCGAGCTCACCGGCGTCGTGGTGGGCCGTGGCCCCGGCCCCTTCACCGGCCTGCGGGTGGGGCTGGTCTCGGCTCGCTCGATCGCTGCAGTGCTCGGGGTACCGCTGCACGGGCTCAGCTCCCTCGACGGCCTCGCCCACCAGGCGCTCGCAGAGCTCGACCCCGCCCAGGAAGGGGCCGCGCATGACGGCACCGTCACCGTCGGGGTGGCCCTCGACGCCCGTCGCCGCGAGGTCTACCACGCCCGCTATCGCCGGGAGGCGAGCGGTGAGGTCACCCGGATCTCCGAGCCGGCGGTCGATGCCCCGGCGGCGGTCGCCGACGAGCTCACCGCCTGCGACATCCTGGTCGGCTCCGGAACCGGGATCTACCCGGACCTGCTGCCCGCCACCGCGGAGCTGGTGCATGTCGATGCAGGGCATCTGCTGCTCGCCGCCGCCGCGCTGACCGCGCGGGGCGTGGATCTCAGCAGCACCGAGCCGATGTACCTGCGCGAGCCGGATGCGGCCAAGCCCACCGCACGCAAGAGCGCACTGGGTCGCTGACGTGACCGGCCCCGCAGTCCCGCCCGCCGTGCCCTCCGGCGAGCCGGCTGTCGACCCCGCCTGGGCGCTGCGCCCGGCGAATATCGAGGACGTCGAGGAGATCGCGTTCGCCGAGCTCGAGCTGTTCCCCGACGAGGCCTGGAACGTCTTCCAGCTCGCCGCCGAGATCGAGCACCCTGACCGTCGCTACGTCATCGCCGCGGCCGGGCCGCAGGGGAACGGCGAGCTGCTCGGGTACGCCGGGATCATGCTCGCCGGAGACATCGCCGACCTGCACACCATCGGCACCCGCCGCGAGGGCGCCGGCATCGGCCGGGCGCTGCTGAACTGGTGCCAGGAGCAGGCACAGGAAGGCGGCGCCGAGCGGATGCTGCTCGAGGTGCGGGAGGACAACACTCGGGCGCGCGCGTTCTACGCGGCTGCCGGGTACCGGGAGATCGACCGTCGGCGCGGCTACTACCGGATCCGCGGCCGACGGATCGATGCGCTGGTGATGGAACGCGACCTCTCCCAGAGCCCGCGGGCCACTCGCTAGACGTGGTTGCGGACCTTCTGGAACACATCCGGGTAGCGTGCGTCCAGCCGCACCACGGCGATCCGCAGACCCACCAGGAACACGACCACACCGGCCACCAGCGCGAGCACCCCCGCGAGCAGGGTGAGGGCGAGGCTGCCTGAGACGGCACCCCAGATGCCCACGCCGATCGCCGGGATCAGCGGCACGAACACCCCCACCATCGCCACGGTCATCGCGACCATCGCGTTCGAGCTCGAGGCGGACTTGTCCTTCATCGGGTTGGTGCCGGGAGGCGAGCTCGGATAGGGGAGCAGCACGCCGGTCACCATCGAGATGCCCCAGCCGCAGGCCATCGCCCCCAGCGAGATCATCACCGTCATCGGCATCAGGTCCGCCATCCCGTACAGGAGCGGGATCGCGATCGTCGCCACCACCACGCCGGGCACCATGAGCACCGCCATCGCGGCGATGCGGCCGGTCAGGTTTGCGCGGGAGGGCAGTCCGGTGACGATGTTGACCCATCCCGAGGGACCGTCGAAACCGATCTCGTTGGCCAGGCTGATCCCGCTCATCCCGCACATGAGGATCGTCATCGCGAGCATCATCGGTCGTGATTCCGGGAGCATGAACCCCATCGCCACGAAGAACACGATGATCACCGGATAGATGCCGAGGGCCGCGAGATAGCGGGTGTCGCGGCGCCAGTAGCGCAGCGACTTGCCCATCACCGCGCCGAAGGCGCTCGGGGCGATGAAGTGCGGCACCAGCGGGGAGACCTTGGTGTTCCCCGAGGAGGCATCCCCGGTGAGCGCCGAGGTGAGGGAGAGATCGATCGAACGTCGCCACCACAGCCACACCAGCGCGATGGTGACCGCCCCGATCAGGGCCCGGACGAGCGCGGTGAGCACCCGGCCCTCGGCGAGATCCATCGGTACGGCGAAGAGCGCGCCGACGGGGGTCCATGCGAGCGCCTCGACGACCGTGGGCATCATGCGCCCCAGCAGGGTGAAGTCGAGATCGGAGACGCGCTGCATGCCCAGCGAGAAGCCGTAGATCACAATGAACATGAGCAGGAAGCCGAGGATCCCGCCCACCTCACGCCCGCTGCGCGAGGAGGCGCGGCTCGCCGAATGCGCGAACCAGGCGCGAGGCAGCAGCAGGCACAGGGCGAAGGCGGCGAGATTCGCCGGCACCAGGGCGAGCGCACCCAGGATGATCCATGCAGCGCCCTGGCCGAACACGATCAGCCACAGCAGTTCGAACCCGGTCGCGATCGCAACCGCGAGCAGCGTGAAGAGGCTGGGCAGGCTCAGCGCTGCAGCGGCGAACATGCCGGGCTGGAGCTCCTTCGCGCTGCGGGGGAAGAGCGCGAAGGCCCGCGCATCGAGGGTGTCGTCGAGGCCGAAGGCGACCACCGGGATCAGGAACCACAGCAGCACGGCCAGAGCCCCCAGGCCCCGCACGATCAGCGGGAAGGTCGAGCCCTCCCCAGCCCAAAGCGTGGTGCCCAGGAACAGGAACACCAGGCCCACCAGGGCGCCGAGGGTGTACAGCACACCGAAGATGGTGCCGACCAGCTTGCCGACGTTCTTGCGGTAGGACCGCTTCCACAGCGTCCACTTGAGCGTCAGCTGCAGGCGGATCAGGTGCTTCTGCGAGATCGCACCGTGGTGGACGTCCGTTGCTGAGGCGGTCGCTGCGTGCTCGCTGCTCAGGACTCCAACCACGACAGGCTCCCCTCCGCGACGTCGCCGCCGCCGACCAGGTCGATGAAGGTCTGGACCAGGCTGCCGCCGTGACGGACCTCGTCCAGAGTGCCGTCGGCCAGCAGTTCGCCCTGGGCGATGATGGCGACGTGGCTGCACAGACCCTCGACCAGCTCCATGACGTGGCTGGACAGCACCACGGTGCCGCCACCGTCGACATAGGCGGTGAGGATCTTGCGGATCACCTGCGCGGAGACCGGATCGACCGCCTCGAGCGGCTCGTCCAGCACCAGCATCCGGGGCGCATGCAGCAGTGCGCTGGCCAGCAGGATCTTTTTGGTCATGCCGGCGGAATAGTCCACGACGAGCTTGCCGTCCTCTCCGGCGAGGTCCAGTGCGGTCAGCAGTGACTCCATCCGCTCCTCGACCACGTCGGCCTTCATCCCGCGCACCAGGCCGACATAGGTGAGCAGCTCCCGACCGGTCAGCCGGTCGAAGGTGCGCAGCCCGTCGGCGAGCACCCCGAGCAGGGCCTTGGCCTGCTGCGGCTCGGCCCACATGTCGTGCCCGAGCACATGGGCGGTGCCTCCGTCCGGGCGCAGCAGCCCGGTGGCCATCGACAGCGTGGTCGTCTTTCCCGCCCCGTTCGGGCCCACGATCCCGTAGAAGGAGCCGCGGGGGACATCCAGGGAGATCCCATGCACGACCTCCGTCTTGTCGAAGGACTTCCGCAGGCCTCGGATCGACAGCGCGCTCCGCTCCGGGATCGCCGCGTCGGCAGCGATCGGCGCGGCGACCCCGTGGACCGGCTGCGATGCGGGGGCCGCCCCGTAGGGAGCAGGGTCCATCCCTGAAGGGCCGGCGGCCATCCCTGAAGGAGCGGGAGTCATTCCGGAAGGAGCGGGGGTCACTCCGGAAGGAGCGGGGGCCGCCTGGGAGGGCGGCGCGTGGGGGACCTCGAGATCAGGAGAGGAGGACGGGTGCTCACTGTGCATGGGATCACGGTAGTTCCCGCGAGGTCAGGCACATGCCCCCCGCTCGGTGAGTCAGGGGCCGACCTTCGTCGGTCCCGGTCCTGGTCTCGCTGTCGGTCCCGTTCCCGCGCTCGCGTGCGGATCTTCGAGCGTGCGTGATTAGGATGCCCCTGAGCCGCCGTGGCTCACGGAAGGAGTCCCATGTCGAAGCTGCGCGCCACCCCGAGGGCCTCGAGCCTCGCGCCGGAGGTCGAGGAGATCCCGCTGGGCGTTCGTCGAGCTGCGGCGTGGTCCTGGCGGCTCATCGTCGTCGTCGCTGCCGCCGCCCTGATCATCTGGGGGCTGCTGCAGATCACCACCATCGTGATCCCGGTGCTCATCGCCATCCTGCTCGCCGCGCTGCTGACGCCGATCGTCAAGGTCCTCACCCGCTACACCTTCCTCGGGCGAACTGCGGCCAGCGGCATCGCGCTGCTCGGTCTGCTGTTGGTGATCGCCGGGATGTTCACCCTCGCCGGACGGCAGCTGTTCGCACAGTTCGCGGATATCCAGGACAAGGCCGTCACGGGGTTCCAGGGCCTCGTGGAGTGGGCCACCACGACCTTCCAGATCGACCTGCCGATGATGAACGCAGCACTCGACGAGGGCCTCCAGCAGCTTGAGCAGTATTCCGGGCAGCTGGTCTCCGGAGCGCTCAGCACCGCTGCAGTGCTCGGCAACGTCGTCACCGGCATCCTGGTGGCGCTGTTCACCCTGTTCTTCCTGCTCTCGGGCGGTGCCGGGATCTGGCGCTGGGTGGTGGGCCTGCTGCCGCCCGCGGCCCGGGTCCCCACCCATGAAGCGTTCCGCCGGGGCTGGAAGGCGCTGTCGGCGTACATGCGCACCCAGATCCTGGTCGCCGCCGTGGACGCCATCGGCATCGCCATCGGCATGGTGGCGCTCGGGCTCGGCTCCTATGCGGTGCCGATCTGGCTGCTCGTGTTCCTGTTCTCCTTCATCCCACTGGTCGGCGCGATCCTCTCCGGCGTGATCGCCGTGCTGCTGGTGCTCGTGCTGAAGAGTTGGATCGGGGCGCTGATCATGCTCGCGATCGTGCTCGCAGTGCAGCAGATCGAGGGCAACGTGCTCCAGCCGTTCCTGATGGGCAAAGCTGTCGAGCTGCACCCCCTGGCGGTGTTCCTCGGAGTCGCCGGAGGCGCGATGATCGCCGGCATCCCCGGCGCGCTGTTCGCGATCCCGGTGATCGCCTTCGTCAACGCCACGCTGCTGTACGTGGTGGGCCGAGACCCGAGCCCGGATCTCGGAGAGGACAGGGCGAGCCGCGAGCATTTCGCCTCGCTCACCCGCAAACGAGCCCCCGCAGCGGGCGCGGAGAGCGGTGGCGGGATCAAGCTCGCGATCCCGAGCTTCGCCGCGCTGCGCCCCTCCACGGTGCGCCCGGCCGGCGCGGTCCGCGGAGGTGAGACCGCTCCCCGAGGCGCGGCCACCACCGGTGCTGCAGCCACCGCCGCGGCTCCTGTCACCGCCACTGCGACTCCTGCCACCACCACAGCGGGTTCCGATCCGGCTCCGGTGGATCCGGCCCCTGACGCGGACCTCCCGGCTTCCGGCACCCCCGTGGCCGACGCGGGAGGAGACGCGCCGCAGGACCCGCTACACGACCCGGCGCGCGAGGACCGCGACGGCATCTGAGCTCCACGCCCGCCCGCTCGGGCCCCGAGGCGCCCGGCCTGGGCGCCTGCCCCGGGCGGGCGCTCGTTGAATGCGTGAAAGAAGGCCCCCATCCCAGCAGCTGCCGGGACGGGGGCCTTCCTTCATGCTCTGCGCCCGCGATCTCGGGCGGCGGCTCACGCCGTGCGGGTCACGCCTTGTAGGGCGTGGCCGTCAGGATCTCGATCGAGAACGTCTTCCCGTTCGGCGCCGTGTACTCGACGGTGTCACCGACCCGGGAACCGTGGATCGCGCTGCCCAGCGGCGACTCCGAGGAGTACACCTCGAGGTCGTCGTCGCCGTCAGCGATCTCGCGGTTCCCCAGCAGGAAGGTGCGCTCCTTGCCGGCCATCGTGATGCCCACGACCATGCCGGGCTCGACCACGCCGTCGTCCTTCGGAGCCTCGCCGACCACGGCGTTCTTCAGCAGACGCTGGAGATCCGCGATCCGGGACTCCATCTTGCCCTGCTCTTCACGAGCGGCGTGATAGCCGCCGTTCTCCTTCAGGTCCCCCTCGTCACGAGCCGCAGCGATGCGCTCCGTGATCTCTGCGCGTGCCGGACCTTCGAGCTCCGCGAGCTCCTTGGTCAGGCGGTCGTACGCGTCCTGGGTGAGCCAGGCGCCATTAGGCTGGCTGCTCATGGGTTCACTCCTGTCGTCCTCGGTAGTGCGCATCGGGAAACGATCCCCATATACGCGAATCACGGGGCACATGTCCTCATGCGCCCCGTGTGCGGGTGATGATCAATCGGCGTCGAGCCGGTTTCGGAATACATTACACCGCGCAGAACGCTTTCCCGGGGATCCCCGGCACGTTTACGCGCATCGAGTAATCACCGCGGCCAGCTCACCGTGCGGAGCAGCTGACGACCTCTGCAGAGACCGCATCGCCCTGGGTCGAGATCTCGACGTGGTGCGCGGTGCGTCGATCCTCCTGGGCAGGGATCTCCGTCTCCACGAAACCGACCTGCGCACGGCCCTTGTTCAGCGCCTGGATACGGCAGCTCGCCTCCGTGCCCGGGTCCATGGTCACCATGAAGTCCACGCCGATCGAGTCATCGGCGAGATGCTCGTAGGAGAGCACCTCGGAACGGACCGGCGTGCTCGCGGCCTGGATCCCCACGTAGAGCACCACGGCCACGAACGCCGCGACAGCGAGCGCGAGGAGCACACGGGCGGTGCGTCGGCTGACGAGCGGCTTCCCATAGCGGTCGGCGTGCCGCTCCCTGACGTCGTTCATGGGGCCAGTCTCCCAGACCCTGTCCGGGTGCTCCCCGGGAGCGTCCGGAGAGGTGGGGAGGTGCCTGTCACGTCGTCCGGGAATCCCCGGTTCCTCCCGGTTCCACTCAGCGGGGGTGGCGTACGATCGGACGCTGGTGCACCCCACCGGCTCCGTGCAGAGCATGCGCACCGTCGCTGGGGGTCCCGACACCGTCCAGCCGCCTCCGAGGAGTCCCGTGACCGTCCAGCTGCCCGCTTCCGATGAACCACTGCGGATGGTGGCCGTCCACGCGCATCCGGACGACGAGTCGTCCAAGGGTGCCGGTTCGACTGCTCGATATGCGCGCGAGGGTGTCCAGGTCACGGTCATCACCTGCACCGGCGGTGAGCGCGGCGATGTCCTGAACCCGCGCCTGCGTGATGACCCGACCGTGACCGTCGAGGCCCTGCCCGGTATCCGTCGCCGGGAGATGGAGCGCGCCAAAGAGATCCTCGGCGTGGACCACGAGTGGCTGGGCTTCATCGATTCAGGGCTCCCCGAAGGCGACCCGCTGCCACCGCTGCCGGCCGGGAGCTTCGCCGCCACCCCAGTCGAGGAGGCGGTGCGCCCCCTGGTCGAGTCCGTGCGTCGCCTTCGCCCCCATGTCATGACCACGTATGACGAGAACGGCGGCTACCCGCATCCCGACCACATCCAGGTCAATCGGATCAGCGTGGCCGCTTTCGACCTCGCAGCGGACCCGGATTTCGCGCCCGAGCTGGGCGATCCCTGGTCGATCGCGAAGCTCTACTACATCAACGGCTTCCACCGGCAGCGGTTCTCGGCGGTCAGCCGGCACCTGCGCACCGAAGGAACGCCGAACGAGGAGCTCGATCAGATGCTCCAGCACTACGACGAGAGCCATGATCGGCTGCTCACCACGCGCATCGACGTCCGTGACTACCTCGCGGTGAGGGACGATGCATTGCGGGCGCACGCCACCCAGGTCGATCCCGAAGGGCCGTTCTTCCGCATCTCGCACGATGCCGAGACCGCGGCCTGGGGCACCGAGGACTACGAGCTGCACATCTCTCGGATCGGGGTCAAGCTTCCTGAGACCGACCTGTTCGCAGGGCTGCGGAACGAGACCATGGAGGCGCGCGCATGAACGGGGCACAGCTTCTGCTCGACGCCGGCCTGGTGTTCGCCGCCCCGAGCCCCTCCGACGGCGGAGAGCTCAACTCCGTCACCGTCTCGCCGGGGCTGCCGGGCTTCTTCGCGGCCTTCGTGCTGGCGGTGCTGGTGGTGCTGCTCGCGATCAGCATGACCCGCCATACCCGCCGGATCCAGGCCCAGGCACGGCTCAAGGAGCGGATCGAGGCCGAAGAGCGCGCCGAGGCCGAACAGGCGGCGGCGGAAGCCGACGGCGGGCCAGTGGATGCACAGTCGGTGGACGGACAGCCGGTGGAAACACAGCCGGTGGAATCTCAGCCGACGACGGACCAGTCGGCAAGCGAGCAGCCGGCGGAGGACCCATCGACGACGGACCAGTCGACCTCTGAGGCGAATGGCCCAGCGGGCGACCGCCCCGAGGGCGGGACCCGACCCTCCACCGAGGACCGCTGAGCGGCGACCGTCAGCTGACGGCGGCCCATCCGGAATGCTGCGGCCCATCAGGGCACGGCGTCCCGTCGGATCACTGCAACCCGCCAGATCACGACGACTCGTCAGACCACGGCAACCGTGACTGCCGCGAAGTGGCAGCCGAAGCCGATCAGGGTCCCGGCATGGAAGAGCTCATGGAACCCGAACCAGGCCGGTGAGGGATTCGGGCGCTTGAGCGCATACATGACCGCGCCCGCCGTATAGGCGAGGCCGCCGATCGCCAGCAACCAGACCACGGCCCAGCCGCCGCTGGCCTGCAGCTGCGGCATGTAGAACACCGCCACCCAGCCCAGCGCGATGTAGGCGGGCACGTAGATCCAGCGCGGCGCACCGGTCCAGAACAGCCGGAAGCAGACGCCGACCAGCGCGCCGCCCCATGCGATCGCCAGCAGGGTGCGAGCCGAGCCAGGCTCGAGCATCGCCACCGCGATCGGGGTGTAGGTGCCGGCGATGATCAGGAAGATGTTCGCGTGGTCGAAGCGCCGCAGCATGATCGCCTTCTGTGGGGTCCAGGTGCCGCGGTGATAGACGGCGCTGATGCCGAACAGCAGGCCCGCGGTGAGCACGAACACCGCGCAGGCCAGGCGGATCGCGAAGGTGTCGCCGACAGCGACCAGCATCAGGCCGGCCACCAAAGAGGTGGGGAACGCGATCAGGTGCAGCGTCCCGCGCAGGCGCGGCTTGGGCAGCTGGAGGCCGAGCTGGGTGGCCCGCTGCGCCATCGCCCGGGTGAGGGTGCGCGGAGCGAACGGGAACTTCTCGGCAGTGGGCAGGTCGTCGTCGGACGGCAGCTCGGTGCCCCCGCTGCCCGAGGTCGCCTCGAAGAGCTCCCGCGCGGCGGGATCCTCGAACTCGGGTGCGGTCTGTGCGTGATCAGAAGCGTCGGGGATGTGCCCGGAAGGGCGCCGGCCGTCCTCGTGTCGAAATCCGGAATTCATGAGAACACCGTAACTTACGGGGCCGTAGGTTAATGGTGTGCTCGCTGTGTCCATCCGGTGTCGATTTCCCGGGTTCGTCGAGGCCGCGCCGCAGGGTGACCGATAATGGACAGGTGCGCCCCAGCGCCCACGACCGCGCGTCGCTGAGGCGGGGTGGAGAACGGCCCGTGGCGCGGGCATCCATGAGTGCCAGCGGGCATGAGCACCACCGGGTATGAGCAACAGCGGGACGGAACGGAGGCTGGGATGGACGACGACGGTCTCCTCTACCGCGTTTACGAGCGTCGGCTCACCAAGGAGCTCGAGTCCTTCTCGCTCCCGCAGCACCTGGGCGTGATCGTCGATGGCAACCGCCGTTGGGCGAAGGAGGCGGGGGAGACCACCGAGCATGGCCACCGCGTCGGTGCCGCCAAGATCCTCGAGTTCCTCTCCTGGTGCGACGGTCTCGACATCCCACTGGTCACCGTATGGATGCTCTCCACCGACAATCTGCGCCGCCCGCCCGAGGAGCTCGTCGCCCTCTACGAGATCATCACCGGCACTATCGAGCAGATCATCCAGGCCGGTCACTGCGTGCGGCTGACCGGCAATGCCGAGGCGCTGCCTGAGGAGATGCGCGCCGGGATCGCCCGGGCTCAGGAGCAGGTCATTCGAGAATCCTCGCTGACCGTGAACGTCGCCATCGGATACGGCGGCCGCGAGGAGATCGTCGACGCGGTGCGCGAGCTCGTGCGCGACCTCTCCGGGCAGGGGCTCGACGGCGATCAGATCGCCTCGGCCATCAGCGTCGACTCGATCGCCGAGCACCTCTACACCCGCGGCCAGCCCGACCCGGACCTCATCATCCGCACCTCCGGCGAGCAGCGCCTCTCGGGCTTCCTGCTCTGGCAGTCCGTGCACTCGGAGTACTGGTTCTGCGAGACCTACTGGCCCGGCTTCCGACGGATCGACCTGCTGCGGGCGCTGCGGGACTTCTGCCGCCGGGAGCGCCGCTTCGGCGCCTGAACGGACGATGTCCTGTCTCGGCCCGGGCGGGGTCCGGCTGTGGGCGCTGCGGGGAGAGCGGCTGAGGGTGCGGCGGGGCGTCTGGATGGGGGTCTAGCCGGGCGTCACGTGGCACGGCAGAGCGAACACTCCCGCCCGCCTCCACGCCACCTGCTGTGACCGGTGGCACACTGAAGGCCTCCGGGAGTGCTGCAGAACACCCGGTGACGATCGGGTGAACGTCGTACCCGCACCCTGCGGTACGCGCCCGATGGCGGCTGCCGGCGCGGCTATGGTCCAGGCATCCGCTCGATCTCGGGAGGCACCCATGGAAGAGACCATCACTGCTCGCGAGACGATGCCCGCCACCGACGGCACGGCATCGTTCAGCACCCGCAGCCGAGCGGCGGTGATCGACGCGGCGAACCCCGACGGTGCCCCGGTGGTCCCCTCGCTGCTCCCCGGCGCCGCTCAGCAGATGCTCGCTGAGGTCGAGACCGGGGTGATCACCTACGTGCTGGACACCTCCGTGCTGCTCTCGGACCCGCTGTCCCTGCATCGCTTCGCCGAGCACGACATCGTGCTCCCGATCGTGGTGGTCACGGAGCTCGAGGCCAAGCGCCACCACCCGGACCTCGGCTACTTCGCCCGCCAGGCCCTGCGCCTCCTGGATGATCTGCGCGAGCTGCACGGAAACCTCGCCCAGCCGCTGCCGATCGGCAAGGACGGCGGGCACGTGCACGTCGAGCTCAACCACATGAGCACCGCCTCCCTGCCGGACGGGTTCCGGCTCGGGGACAACGACACCCGCATCCTCGCCGTCGCCAAGAACCTGCAGCTCGAGGGCAAGAACGTGGTGCTTGTCTCGAAGGACCTGCCGATGCGGATCAAAGCGAGCGCGTCGGGCATCCACGCGGAGGAGTACCGCGCCGAGCTGGCGCGCGATCGCGGCTATACCGGCCTGGTCACCACCGCGGTCGATGAGCAGACGATGGCCGATCTCTATGACGGCCAGACGGTCGAGATCCCTGAAGTGGCGCATCAGCCCGTGCACACCGGGCTGACGATCAGCAGCCCCCGCGGCTCTGCCCTCGGGCGCGTCACCCGCGATCGCGAGGTCCGCCTGGTCGAGGGCGATCAGACCGTGTTCGGGGTGGCAGGCCGCTCGGCCGAGCAGCGGATCGCCATCGACCTGCTCCAGGACGAGTCCCTCGGCATCGTCTCCCTCGGCGGCCGCGCAGGCACCGGCAAGAGCGCACTGGCGCTGTGTGCAGGGCTCGAAGCCGTGCTCGAGCGTCGCACCCAGCGCAAGATCATGGTGTTCCGCCCGCTGTTCGCCGTGGGCGGTCAGGAGCTCGGCTACCTCCCGGGCGACCAGGGCGAGAAGATGGGGCCCTGGGGCCAGGCCGTGTTCGACACCCTGGGTTCGATGGTCTCCCAGAACGTGATCGACGAGGTGCTCTCGCGCGGCATGCTCGAGGTGCTGCCCCTGACCCACATCCGCGGCCGCTCCCTCCACGACGCCTTCGTGATCGTCGACGAGGCCCAGTCCCTCGAGCGGAACGTGCTGCTGACGATGCTCTCCCGCATCGGGCAGAACTCCCGGGTGGTGCTCACCCACGATGTGGCCCAGCGCGACAACCTCCGCATCGGCCGCTATGACGGGATCGCCTCCGTGGTCGAGGCGCTCAAGGAGAAGGACCTCTTCGCCCACATCACCCTGCAGCGCTCCGAGCGTTCCAAGGTCGCAGAGCTGGTGACCCACGTGCTGGACGAGCCGGTGTTCTGATCGGGGAGGTCGCGCCCCTCAGCAGTCCAGGGGCGTGTCCGGCCACGGCTCGCCGGCATCGAGCTCCTCCTGCCAGGAGGACAGCAGACTCCGGGCATCCGCGATCGCTGCGGTGCGGCTGTCCAGATCCTGTTCGAGGAGCGCGATCGCCTGCCGCATCGCCACGGTGCGCCCCCTCACCGTCCGGGTGCGGGCCTTCACCTCCAGCACGGAGGAGACCTGCGCGAGCGAGAACCCCGCCCGCCGCAGGGCATCCACGACCCGCAGCAGGTCCAGCACCGCCGCATCGTAGCGGCGCCGGCCAGTCGCATCCCGCTCCGGAGCGGGGATCATTCCCACCCGCTCGTAATAGCGCAGAGTGTCATGGCTGAGCCCGCTACGGGCGGAGACTTCACCGATGAGCAGAGACATACCAGCAGTAGAGCACGACGGCGGGCGCGACCAGCAGAGCCCGCACCAGGTGATGGGACAGGGTGAACTCACCGGCCGCATGGCCCCATAGCAGCGGCCCCAATACCACCAGGGCACCGGCCCCGACTCCAAGGGTGAGGGCGAGAACCCTGCTGTGGTCGCCACCGTTCCCCCACGCCCCGAGGCCCAGGGCGAGACCGAGGGCGGTGCAGCACAGCAGCGCCGCGAGCACGTAAGCCAGCACGGACGGCCAGGCTGCCGCGAGGGATACGACGCCCTCCTGCAGGCCGCTGCGCAGAGCGACCAGGGCGAGCAGCTGCATCAGCGTGAGCAGGGTGAAGGGCACGAGAGCGAGGAGCATCATCATGGAGTGAGCACACCACCTGGAGTGCACTCCAGGTCAAGGAGCGCTCCGGAGCCGTCCCTGGTGCACACTGATGGCGCAGAACTATTGAGCAGTGCGCCATCACGGTGCCGAGAGGACCCGCGATCGTGCCCGAGGAATCCGTCCGCACCACCCGACGGGCCGCCCGTCGCCGCGCACGGGAGCAGCTGGACGATGTCGCGGAGTGGGCGCGGACGGCCGAGGGCCCGCTCACCGTGGCGGAGGCCGAGGCGCGGCTCGTACGCCGGGATCGACACCTGACCTCGACGGTGCTCGACACCCGACGGCATGGCGAGACGGAGACCCCATTCCTGCACCCGCGGCTCCGAGCAGGCCTGAAACCGCTGCGCTGGGCGCTCTGGGCCGCACTCATCGCGCTGCCGTCGCTGCCGCTGCTGCTGATCCCCCGGCACACCGGTTCGAGCAGCCCAGCAGTCCTGGATCATCGCACCGGTCGCTTTCTCGAAGCACTCGAGGTCACCTCGCTGCTGGTGATCGCGGTGCAGCTCGTACTCCTGCTCGCATGGGCGGTCTGGCCGGCGAGGGCCCACGTGGTGCGACTGATCAGCGCAGTCGCGGTCCTGCTCGTCTTCCCTCTGGTGCTGTTCAGCGGCCTGTTCCTCGCGATCCGCGGTGGGACGGGGGACTGGGGGAGCCCGGCATCCCTCAACATCGCCGCCGCAGCACTGGCGATCGGGAATCTCCTCGCCGTCACCTCGCTGCGGAGCCTCGAACACGCCCACGCCCGCGATCTGCAACGGATCCAGCACGCGTTGACCGAGGACACCGAATGGCGCCAGCAGCACTCGGGCCCGCGAGGACCGGTGGCAGCTCTCGGCTGGGCCGTCGCACTGCTGGAGGAGCGTGAGCAGAATGCGCTGCGACGCAACGGGGACCGCGTGCTGCGCGCCCTCGAGGACCGCGGTGAGATCGCTCCCGAGACCACTCGCGCAGCCGCCGAGATGCCGCTCGGGCGATGGCACGAGCTCGACCTCTGACACTGTTTTGACCGCTGACGCTGTCTCGACCGTCGACTGCGTCGCGACCGCTGACTACGCCATGACAGAGGATGGGGCGCCCCACCGACCGGTGGGACGCCCCGTCGCTCAGAAGACTCTGATCAGGCCTTCGGCGCGGTCATGGACAGCACGTCCAGGGCCTCGTCCAGCTGCGCCTCGGTGAGCTCGCCGCGCTCCACGAAGCCCAGCGCGACGACGGCCTCGCGCACGGAGATGCGCTCGGCGACGGCGTGCTTGGCGATCTTCGCGGCGGACTCGTAGCCGATCAGCTTGTTCAGCGGGGTGACGATCGAGGGGGAGGCCTCCGCGTAGAAGCGGGCCTTCTCCTCGTTCGCGACCAGCCCGTCGACGGTCTTGTCCGCCAGCACGGTGGAGGCGTTGGCCAGCAGCCGGATCGACTCGAGCAGGCTCGTGCCCATCAGCGGGATCTGCACGTTCAGCTCGAAGGAGCCCTGCGCGCCGCCCCAGGCGATCGCGGCGTCGTTGCCGATGACTTTTGCGCACACCATCAGCACGGCCTCGGGGATCACGGGGTTGACCTTGCCCGGCATGATCGAGGAGCCCGGCTGCAGGTCAGGGATCGAGATCTCGCCGAGGCCCGTGTTGGGGCCCGAGCCCATCCAGCGCACGTCGTTGCAGATCTTCGTGAGGGAGACCGCGATGGTGCGCAGCGCGCCGGACATCTCCACCAGGCCGTCGCGGTTGGACTGCGCCTCGAAGTGGTTGCGCGCCTCGGTGAGCGGCAGCGAGGTCTGCTCGGCGAGGTTCGCGATGACCTTCTGCGGGAAGCCGATCGGGGTGTTGATGCCGGTGCCGACGGCGGTGCCGCCCTGGGGGACCTCAGCGGTTCGGGGCAGAGCCGCCTCCACACGCTCGATGCCGTAGCGGATCGATGCCGCATAGCCGCCGAACTCCTGGCCGAGGGTCACCGGGGTGGCATCCATCAGGTGGGTACGGCCGGCCTTGACGACGCTCTTCCAGGCCTCGGCCTTCTTCTCGAGCGACTCGGCGAGGTGGGCGAGCGCGGGCAGCAGCTTCTCGACGACGCCCTGCGTGACCGCCACGTGCACCGAGGTGGGGAAGACGTCATTCGAGGACTGCGAGCAGTTCACGTGGTCGTTGGGGTGGACCTCGGTGCCGGCGTTCGTGGCGAGCGTCGCGAGCACCTCGTTCATGTTCATGTTCGAGCTGGTGCCGGAGCCGGTCTGGTAGGTGTCCACCGGGAACTGGTCGTCGTGATCGCCGGCGATCACCGCATCCGCCGCGGCGACGATCGCGTCGGCGATGGCCGAGTCCAGCACCCCGAGGTCCTGGTTCGCGCGCGCCGCTGCCTTCTTCACCTGGGCGAGGGCGTGGATGTGTGCGGGCTCCAGGCCCTGACCGGAGATCGGGAAGTTCTCCACTGCACGCTGGGTCTGCGCCCGGTACAGGGCCGAGGCGGGCACCCGCACTTCGCCCATGGTGTCGTGCTCGATGCGGTAGCCATCCTGCTGCGCGGCGGTCGTGGACTGGTTCATGGAGAGGCCTCCCTCGGGGTTGTCATGCAGTGGATCGGTGGGAACGAACAGGGGCAGGAGAAGTGGTCTGGGGCGCGGGAGCCGTCGAGGGTGCGGGAGCCCCGGTGCGGATGTGCCGGCCGCAATGGCCGGTCAGCTGAGCTCGTGGCTCCAGGGCGGGTTCGCTCCCGCGCGAGAGACGGTGATCGCGGCGAGCGCCGCGGCGCGCCTCAGGAGCGAGGCGACCTCGACGCTCGGCATCGCGGCCAGCGCCGGACGCTTCTGAGCCCCCAGCAGGCCTTTCGCTGCGAGGGCATCGAGGATCCCGGCGGAGAAGGTGTCCCCGGCACCGACGGTGTCGACAGCGTCGATGACGACGGGAGAGACCTGCACCCGGCCGGACTCGGCGAAGCCCACTGCGCCCTCGGCGCCCCGGGTCATCACCGTGAGCGCGGGGCCGAGCTCACGCCAGGAGGCGACCACATCCTCCACGTCGTCTGTGCCGTACAGCCAGGCCACATCCTCATCCGACGCCTTGACGACGTCGCTGAGGGCGATGCTCGCCTCGACCCGTTCGCGCACCAGCTCCGGCGCCCCCATCAGGGAAGGGCGGGCGTTGGGGTCGTAGCTGATGGTCGCGCTCTCCCGACGGCTGCGCAGCACATCGAGCACCGTGCTGGCGCCGGGATCCAGCACTGCGGCGATCGAGGAGGTGTGCACGGCCTCGATCTGAGCGGGCAGGCCCGACGGGTCCGGGTCCCAGAGCAGATCGAACTCGTAGGTGGCAGCTCCGGTGACATCCAGCTGTGCGAGCGCCGTGGAGGTCGGCGCGGCGACCGAGCTGCCGGCCGTCAGCCGTACGCCTGACGCTTCCAGATGGGCACGGATCGCGTCGCCGCGCGCATCGTTGCCGATGCGGGTGAGGAGGTCGGTGGGATGGCCGAGGCGGCTGAGCGCCACGGCCACGTTCAGGGGGGACCCGCCGGGATGCTCACGACGGACGCCGTCGGCGTCGACGACGATGTCAGTGAGTGCTTCTCCGACGATCAGGAATCTCGCGTTCACCGCTCGATCATTGCAGGTTTCTGGGGGCGGGGCGAACGCGGGAGCAGGCGGCGGGGCGCAGCGACCGGCCGCCTGCAGTGCCGTGCCGTGCCGTGCGGCGGGTCTGGTTCGCGGTGATCCGGTGCAGCCAGGTCCGGGCGCTGTGCTGCACGAGGTGGCGCGGCGCGTGTCAGTGCCTGTGGTGAGGTCGACGGGTGGGGCGCCTCACCCTGACAGCCAGCGCGGAGGGGAGCAGGGACAATGGGGTCATGCACGATCCCGACCACGAGACCTCCGCACCTCCGGAGCAGGCTGCGCCGACCGCGCAGCCAGCGTCCCCGGCACCCCGGCCGCAGCCGAAGTCCGCCTATGAGCTGCCGTCGAAGAAGAACACCGTGCTGCGCAACATGGTGTGGGCGCTCGCCTTGACGATGGCGGTGGTGGTCGTGATCGGCATCGCATTCTTCGGCGTGGGCAGTGATCTGAAGCGTGAGCCGCTGGAGAACTCCGACCTCGATGTGTCCGCGAGCGCGGAGCGTGCACAGCGCAGCGTGCCGTTCCCGGTGGCCGTGCCTGCGGTGGGGGAGGAGTGGAGCGAGCGCTCCGCACGTTTCGCCGATGGGCAGGACCCGCGCTGGGTGGTGCAGTACTCCTCACCGCAGGGGCAGCTGGTGACCCTCACCGAGGGTTCTGAGGTCAGTGCTCCGATGCTCTCCGCAGCGTTGCCGGGCAGTGTCGTCGAGGGGGAGCTCACCATTGAGGGCGCCGAGTGCAGCCTGCTCAGCGGCGGCGAGCAGAGTTCCAGGCAGCTCGGCATCTCCTGTCAGGGCACGGACTGGGGCTTCCTCGTCCACGGCGATGCCGAGCAGGCCGAGCTCGAGGAGCTCGCGGGCGCCGCTCTGACGTCGATCGGCTGAACGGCCCGCAGTCGCACTGCCTCATGGCCGCGCGACCCGGGGCCACACTGCTGCATTGATGGTCGGCGCTGGGCCGCGCGAAGCCGCACTGGCCCGCAGTCGAGCGGCTTTCAGCCGCATTGCGTCAGCGTGAGGCGCCGTCCTCAGAGCGTCGCGCGGCGACGGCATCGTCGAGGCGTTCGCGGGCGCCGTCGAGCCACTGCTGGCAGCGGCGGGCGAGCATCTCGCCGCGTTCCCACAGCCCGATCGAATCCTCGAGCCCGCCCTGCCCGGATTCGAGCCGCCGCACGACATCGACGAGCTGGTCGCGGGCGGCCTCGTAGGAGAGCTCAGCGATATCGGCGGGCAGCTGCTGCGCACCGTCGGCGGGGGTGACCGAGGGGCTGCTGGCCGCGGGGTCGCCCTCGGTCGCCGTCAGTTCGTTCTCGGGGCTCGTGCTCGGGGTCATCGGGTCTCCTCGGGAGGGGTGGTCTGGTGGGAGGGCAGGGCCTGGTCGGAAGGGACGGCCCGGTCGGAGGGCAGAGTCTTGCCGGAAGCGACGTCCTGCTCGGAAGGGAAGGCCTGGGTGGGCTGCGCAGGAGGGGTGTACGGGTCATCGGTGGTGCGCTGCACCCCGAAGCGACCCCCGGCCACGCGGACCGAGAGTGCCTGCCCGGTGGCGGACTGGTCAGGGGCGCGGATGATCGTGCCGCCGGCGTCCTGGACCACGGCGTAGCCGCGCTCGAGGGTCGCCAACGGACTGAGGGAGCGCACCTGGCGTCCCAGGTGATCGACCTCGTCGGCCGCCCGGTCCAGGCGGGAGCCGATCAGCGTGCGGGCCAGGGAGATCCGGGACCGGATCTCGTCCGCCCGGCCAGCGAGGATCGTGGCCGGGTTCTCCAGCACGGGCCGCGATCGCATCGCATCCAGCGCGGACTGCTCACGCTCGATGCGGGCCCGGATCCCCGCTCGCAGCCGGGTGCGGCCGAGGTCCAGCTGCTCGACCTCGGCCTGGATATCGGGGACAACCCGCTTCGCGGCATCGGTGGGGGTGGACGCGCGGACATCCGCCGCGAGGTCGATCAGCGGGGTGTCCACCTCGTGACCGATGGCGGAGACGATCGGAGTCTTCGCGGCGGCGACCAGCCGGGTCAGCTGCTCGTCGGAGAAGGGCAGCAGATCCTCGAGGGAGCCGCCGCCACGGGAGATGATGATGACGTCGACCTCCTCGCGCTCGTCGAGCTCGCGCAAGGCTGCGGAGACCTCCCGCACCGCCTTCGCGCCCTGCACCGCGACCTCACGGATCTCGAACCTCACCGCTGGCCAGCGGCGCTGGGCGTTGACGACCACGTCTCGCTCGGCCGCGGATTCCCGGCCGCAGATCAGGCCCACCACGCGGGGCAGGAACGGCAGCGGCTGCTTCCGAGAGGCGGCGAACAGCCCCTCGGCTGCGAGCACGCGCTTGAGCTGCTCGAGCCGGGCCAGCAGCTCACCGAGGCCCACCGGACGGATGTCGTCGGCTTCGAGCTGGAGGCTTCCGCGCTTGGTCCAGAAGGTGGGCTTGGCGTGGATCACCACCCGTGCACCCGGGACCGGCTCGACCGGGAGGGTGCGCAGCACATGCTCGCGAACCGGGACCGAGAACGACATATCCACGTCGATGTCCCGCAGCGTCATGAAGCTCATGCCCGCGCCCGGTCGACGGTTGAGCTGGACGATCTCGCCCTCGACCCACAGTGGGGCCATCCTCGCCACGTACTCGCCGACCTTGACGGACAGCTGCCGCAGCGGCCACGGATTCTCTGCGGTGGTCTGCGCTGCGGTGGCGGCCAGTGCGGGCCGGGCTGCCGCGCCGCTGTCCGCATCCGGCTCGGGAGAGGTCTGCGTCATGGGGTCCACTCTGGCACGAGGTCCGGACAGCTCATCGCAGCCGGGCCCAGCTGTGGACGCACTGCACCTGTGGAGGGACAGCGCCTGTGGAGGGACAGCGCCTGTGGCCGCACAGTGCCTGTGGAGCGAGGGTGCCTGTGGAGGGATGGTGAGTCTTGCCCCACCACCCTGCCACCAGCGCGGTTCGCCTCCTACGATGGGAGGCGTGAGCACCGGAACCGTCCTTCTTGCCGAGCCGCGCGGCTACTGCGCGGGTGTCGACCGAGCTGTGGTCGCCGTCGAACGTGCCTTGGAGCATTACGACGAGACCATCTACGTGCGCCACGAGATCGTCCACAACAAGTTCGTGGTGGACCGTCTGAAGGAGAAGGGCGCCGTGTTCGTCGAGGAGGTCGACGAGGTCCCCGAGGGGGCGCTCGTGATCTTCTCCGCCCACGGCATCTCCCCGAAGGTCCGCGAGATGGCCGAGGCACGCAATCTCCGCACCATCGATGCGACCTGCCCCCTGGTGACCAAGGTCCACAAGGAAGCGGTGCGCTTCGCCCGCCAGGACTACGACATCCTGCTGGTGGGCCACGAGGGCCACGAGGAGGTCGAGGGCACCGCTGGCGAGGCACCCGAGCACGTCCAGATCGTGAACTCGCCGGACGACGTCCACAAGGTCACCGTGCGCGACCCCGAGAAGGTCGTCTGGCTCTCCCAGACCACCCTCAGCGTCGACGAGACGATGGAGACGGTCGACAAGCTGCGTGAACGCTTCCCGACACTGCAGGCCCCGCCCAGCGATGACATCTGCTACGCCACCCAGAACCGCCAGGTCGCGATCAAGAAGATCGCCCCGGACGCGGATCTGGTGCTGGTGGTCGGCTCCCCGAACTCCTCGAACTCCGTGCGCCTGATGGAGGTCGCCAAGGATGCCGGCGCGAAGGCCTCCCACCGCATCGACTCGGTCTCCGAGCTGCGCGAGGAGTGGTTCGAGGGCGTCGGGACCGTGGGCGTGACCTCCGGTGCCTCGGTGCCGGACGTGCTGGTCCAGGAGCTGCTCGCCGAGCTGGCCGAGCGGGGCTACGGAGACGTGAAGCCTGTGCGCACTGCGACGGAGGACCTGATGTTCTCCCTCCCGCGCGAGCTGCGCCAGGAGATGAAGAACCGGGGTGTGAGCGACAGCCGCACCAAGCCCACCGGTGAGGGTGCGACCGCCGAGTCCTGATCTGAGCGCTGCCCGCCCGAGTCAGCCCGTACGGTCCTCGCGCAGGGGCTGCGAGCGGGACTCCACGGGTGCGGCGAGGTCCGCGATCTCCTCCTCATCGAGTGTGCGCGCCCGTCGCGTGAGCTGCTCGACCTCGTCCACCGGGGTGCCGGCGAGTCCGAGCTCCTCGAATCGTCGTGCGGTGACCATCACACGTGACTGCAGGGAGCCGACCGCCTCGTTGAACGCGGCGACCGACGAGTCCAGCGAACGGCCCACCTTGCCCAGGTGCCCGGTGAAGGTCCCGAGCCGGTGGTGCAGCTCCCGGCCCGCGTCGAGCACGGCGCGGGCATCGCGGTTCAGGGCGTCGGTGCGCCAGGTGTGCGCGACGGTGCGCAGCAGCGCGACCAGCGTGGACGGGGAGGCGATCACGACGTCCTTGGCGAAGGCATCCTCGAGCAGATGGGGATCGGTCTCGAGCGCCGCGGCCAGCACTCCGTCACTGGGCACGAACAGCACCGTGAACTCCGGGGTGTCCCCGAGCGCCTTCCAGTACGCCTTCGCGGAGATCACGCCCACGTGGTGGCGCAGCGCCTTCGCGTGAGCCTTCCGGCGCGACGCGGCGCGCTCCGGGTCCGTCTCCTCGGTCGCATCGAGATAGGCGTCCATCGGCGCTTTCGCATCGAGCACCACATGCCGGTCCCCGGAGAGGTGGACCACCAGGTCCGGGCGCTGCCCGGCGTTCCCGTCGGCCCGCGTGCCGGAGAGCTGCTCGGAGAAGTCCACGTGCTCGATCATTCCGGCGGCCTCAACGATCCGCCGCAGCTGCACCTCGCCCCAGCGTCCGCGTGCGGTGGGGGCGCGCAGCGCGGCGGTGAGGGCGCTGGTGCCGGACTCGAGGGACTGCGCGCGCTGGGCGAGCTGGCCGAGGTGCGCCCGCAGCGCCCCTTCCGCCTCGATGCGCGCGGCCTCGGAACGGGCCAGGGACCGCTCGAGATGGGCGAGCGTGGAAGAGATCGGCGCGAGGGTGCGCTGGAGCTCGACCTCACGCTCCTCCTCGGCCGCGTCCCTGCGGGCGACGTCCCGCTCGTGGCGCTCATCGGCCAGGCGCAGCAGCTGCCCGGCCGCATCCGTCTCGGAGCGCCGGCTCTCCACCAGCGCCCGCGCACGCTCGCGCAGCAGCAGCCAGGTCACCGCGGCGCCGAGCACCGCGCCGAGGGTCAGCCCGATCAGGAGCATCTGTGTTCCGCTCATGCGCCCCAGCACACCACGGGGGTGTGACGCGCGAGCGCCGCCACGCCCGACGGCCGACGGGAGGGACTTCAGGCGAGCGCGGAGCCGGCCCGCGCGGCCTGCACCTCGTCCATGTGCTGCCGCGCCCACTCCACCAGGCCGTGCAGCGGCGCCAGCAGGGAGCGGCCGAGGGGTGTGAGCTCGTACTCGACCCGCGGCGGGATCTCCGGATAGGCGGTGCGCAGCACCAGCCCGTCGGCCTCGAGCGAGCGCAGGGTCTGGGTGAGCATCTTCTGCGAGATGCCGTCGACACGGCGGGAGATCTGGGAGAAGCGCTGCGGGCCGTCCTCGAGCATGCCGATCACGAGCACCGTCCAGCGGTCGCCGATGCGGTCGAGCAGCTGTCGCGAGGGGCACTCGCGGTTGTAGGGGTCGAAGTCGAACAGGGCCATCACGAGCTCCTCTGTGAGGGACGGAATACCGCGGAGGGATGGTTACCGCAAAGTGCCTACTTCCCATTAGAGACTAGGTTACCTACGGTGAGTGTCAAGGTCCACGGCATCTGCAGCGGGCCAGGGGCATCCTCGCCCCGTGATCTCGACCGCGCTCAGGAGAGCGCACGGAAGGAGAGCCCATGGCTCGCATCATCGTTCTGGGAGGCACCGGATACGCCGGGAGCCACATCGTCGCGGAAGCGGCAGGCCGCGGCCACGAGGTCGTCGCCGTCAGTCGCACCGCGCCGGAGTCGCTGCCCGCCGGCACCACCCACCGCGCCGGCGATGTGCGCGATGCGGAGTTCCTCGCAGAGCTCCTGGACGGCGCCGACGTCGTGATCGCGGCCGCGTCGCCCCGTGGCGACCTCGCCGAGGCGGGCCTGCTGCGCAGTGCCTACACGGACCTCCGCGGCCTCGCCGCCGAGAAGGGCGTCCGCCTCGGCGTGATCGGGGGCGCCGGCTCGCTGTTCGTCTCCGAGGGCGGCCCCAAGCTCGTTGACATCCCCGAGTTCCCCGAGCCGTTCAAGGTCGAGGCCCGTGAGCTTGACGCCGTCCTCGAGGACCTGCGCGCCGAGGGCGAGGAGCTGGACTGGTTCTTCGTCAGCCCCGCCGCGATGTTCAACGGCATGAACCCGGGCGAGGCCAAGGGCACCTACCGCGTCGGCGGCGACGTGATGCTCGCGGACGAGGAGGGGAACTCCGAGCTCTCGGGCGCGGATCTGGCCCTCGCGATCCTCGACGAAGTCGAGACGCCGGCCCACCGCCGCACCCGCTTCGCCGTCGCGTACTGAAGGACCCTCGCCCGCTGATCCGCCTCGGCGCAACGGCCGGGCCTCGCTCGGGGCTCGGCCGTTCGTCGTCAAGAGGGGAGCGAGCCCGTACGAATCAGGTGGTCGAACTCGCGGGCGAAGCGCTCGGCGTCGGCCCTGCGGTGCGGCACCATCTTCACCTCGCGGCCCGAGGCGGCGGTCACCTTCACGCGCGAGAAGAGCCCGGGCCGGTAGGCCACACCCGTCACCTCGGCGGCGAGGACCTCCTGCTTGATCTTCGCTCTCTTGAGCGGGCCCGCGACGGCGGCGAGCATCACTCGCGAGGCGGTCGCGATCAGCACGTTCGGGAAGTCCCCGGCCACACCCGGCAGCACCAGCAGCACCTCTTCCTCGGGAGTCATCAGCGAGGGGACGTCGCGGCGCAGCCCCGCGCTCTCGAACAGCTCGTTGCGGTTCAGAGCGGTCGCATAGGTCATGGAGGCGCGCGAGGCTGACATGCTCCGAGTCTAGGGATCGTTCCCTCCCCAGGAGCCGGCCGAGCCGGTGCCCGCGCAGCTCGCCGCCACGTGCGCTCACTGTGCTGACCGCCGCCGATGGGGAGGGCGCGAGGGCCAAGGTGACCCTCATGGGGTCTGCGACGTCACCCCCGGGGCGGGGTCACGGCCGGGCACGGTCCCGTAGAATCAGCTCCCGTGGCTCTAACAATCGGAATCGTGGGACTGCCCAACGTCGGCAAGTCGACCCTCTTCAACGCCCTGACCCGCGCTGAGGTCCTCGCCGCGAACTACCCGTTCGCGACCATCGACCCCAACATCGGCATGGTCCCGCTGCCCGATCCGCGACTGGCGGAGCTCGCCACCGTGTTCGGCAGCCAGAAGCTGCTGCCTGCGACCGTGTCCTTCGTGGACATCGCCGGCATCGTCAAGGGCGCCAGCGAGGGTGAGGGCCTGGGCAACAAGTTCCTCGCCAACATCCGCGAGGCCGACGCGATCTGCCAGGTCACCCGCGCCTTCGCGGACCCGGACGTGACCCGCGTGGAAGGCTCCACCGACCCCTCCAACGACATGGAGGTCATCACCACCGAGCTGATCCTCGCCGACCTCCAGACCATCGAGAACTCGATGCAGCGCCTGGAGAAGGACACCAAGCGCGGCCTGGTCGACTCCGCCGTGCTCGAGAACGTCATCAAGGCGAAGGCATTGCTGGAGACCGGCAAGACCCTCTACCAGGGCGCTGAGGCGGCCGGCATCGACGTCGCCGCGATCCGGGACCTGCAGCTGATGACGGCCAAGCCCTTCATCTACGTCTTCAACACCGACGAGGAGGGGCTCGCCGATGCCGCCTCCCAGCAGGCGCTGCGTAACCTCGTCGCCCCCGCCGAGGCGATCTTCCTCGACGCGAAGTTCGAGTCCGAGCTCATCGAGCTCGACGAGGACGAGGCCGCCGAGATGCTCGAGTCCACCGGCCAGGAGGAGTCGGGCCTCGCCCAGCTCGCCCGTGTCGGCTACGACACCCTCGGCCTGCAGTCCTACCTGACCGCCGGCCCCAAGGAGTCCCGCGCCTGGACCATCCCCAAGGGAGCCACCGCCCCCCAGGCCGCCGGCGTCATCCACACCGACTTCGAGCGAGGCTTCATCAAGGCCGAGATCGTCTCCTTCGACCAGCTCATGGAGGCCGGCTCAATGGCGGAGGCCAAGGCCAAGGGCTGGGTGCGCATCGAGGGCAAGGACTACGTCATGAAGGACGGCGACGTGGTGGAATTTAGGTTCAACGTATAAAAATGCCGCCTGAATAGGGTTTTCGTCTCTTCTGCCTCAAGCCGAGGAATTTGCCGGAGTTCCGATCTAGCGTGCGCAACCAGGCGAGTAAGTGCCTCAACCGCTTAGGTCGTTGGCATTCCGCGGTATCCAGTAGGCGTGACCCACACATGAGCGGTAACCACTTGTCGCCCGCTGTCTCGGGCGTTACGCAGAGACGGTACGGGTGGTGTCATAGCGTCTAAGCAACACTCCCGGTCGGTGGGGGCTTGAGGCGAGGAGGCCTGGGATGGCGCGGCGGAGGCTTACGTTCACGGAGCGGATGGAGATCTCGACGGGATCGAAGGCCGGGTGGGGAGTCCACAGGATCGCTTCTCACCTGGGTAGATGCCCGTCAGTGGTCTCCAGAGAGCTTCGACGGAACTCCACGAAGACGCGCGGCTATCAAGCCGTGACCGCGGACGTGACCGCGCAACGCCAGCGCTCGCGCCCACAGGTCCGAAAAGTCGCGAAGGACCCCGTGCTCAAGGCCCGCGTCAACGCCGACCTCGCAGCGTCATGGACACCGAACGAGATCGCGGGCCGCTTGCGTCTGGAGGCCGCAGACCCGACCGTTGAACGCATGGCGAATTCTCCGAACGCTCAGGGCCGCACCGTCAGCGGAGAAGCGATCTACCAGTACATCTACGCGATCCCCCGCGG
>NZ_JBQDLF010000026.1:0-27405 GCF_052095815.1 Brachybacterium sp.
ACCGACATCGAGCTCGAGGCTCTGCCTCAGGTCACCCGACAGCAGGTGGAGCACACGATCAACGCCTCCGATCGTCCCTCCGCCGATCAGATCATCGATCGGCTCGAGCAGGCCGCGACCGCGAACCAGCCGCCGCCCGCAGTCTCCCCCGCCCCCTCGGACGGCGGTGGCGCCTCCGACGCCGGTGGTGCCTCGGATGCGGGCGGCCTCGAGGAGGACGCCGCCGAGGACATGGAGCCCCTGCCCTCCCGTTCCGACCGCACCATCCCGCCGCCCGACGAGGGCGAGGAGACGTAGTGGCCACGATCGTCTCGTACACCGCACGTCCGCGCCGCCTCACCCAGGGGCTGCTGCTGCTCTTCGCGGTGATCATCGGGGTGGGCGCCTACGCGCTGGTGGGCCTCGGCCGCTATGACGCGCTGCCCGAGAACCTCGCCCCGGTGGGGATCGGTGCCGTGGTCATCGCGCTGGCCCTGCAGATCGTGGTGATGTGGCGGGCGCCCTACGCCGACCCCGTGATCCTGCCGATCGTGGTGCTGCTGAACCTGCTGGGCATCGCGATGATCGAGAGCATCCACGCGGCGAACCAGATCTACGGGATCCGCAGCTCGGGCAGCGCGGACCGGCAGATGCTGTGGGCGGTGCTCGGCGCGGCGCTGTGCATCACCCTGCTGGTGCTGCTGCGGGATCACCGCCGTCTGCGCCGCTACACCTGGATCAGCGCCGTGGTCGGTGCGGTGCTGTTGCTGCTGCCGCTGGCCCCGGTGATCGGCTCGGCCCGCAACGGCTCGAAGATCTGGATCTCGATCGCGGGCTACAGCTTCCAGCCCGCGGAGCTCGCGAAGATCGCCTTCGCGATCTTCTTCGCCGGATACCTGGTCTCCCGCCGCGACACCCTCGCGCTCGCGGGACCGAAGGTGCTGGGCATCCAGCTCCCCCGCTGGTCCGACTTCGGTCCGATCCTGGTGGCCTGGGGCTTTGCGATGGCGGTGCTGGTCTTCCAGACGGACCTGGGCACCTCGCTGATGTTCTTCGGGCTGTTCGTGGTCATGCTCTATGTGGCCACGGACCGGCTCAGCTGGCTGGTGATCGGGGCGGTGATGTTCCTGCCCCCCGCGATCTTCGCCGCCACCCAGATGGGGCATGTGCGCACCCGCATCACCTGCTGGCTGGACCCCCTCTCGAGCGCGAACTACTCGTCCTGCGAGCAGATCAGCCAGGGACTGTTCGGCCTCGCCAACGGCGGGATCACCGGTGCCGGGCTCGGGGAGGGCCGCCCGGATGTGGTGCCCCATGCGGAGTCCGACTTCATCTTCGCCTCCTTCGCGGAGGAGCTCGGCATGGTCGGCGCCTTCGCCCTGCTGCTGCTCTACCTGCTGCTGGTGCAGCGCGCGATCCGCGCCGCCGTCGGCATCTCGGACGGCTTCGGCACCCTGCTGGCCGGCGGGCTCGGCTTCGTGATGGCCCTGCAGGTGTTCGTGGTCGTCGGCGGAGTCACCCGGGTGATCCCGCTGACCGGCCTGACCCTGCCCTTCCTGGCCGCCGGTGGCAGCTCGCTGGTGTGCAACTGGATCATCGCCGGGATCCTGGTGCGGCTGTCCGACGCCGCCCGTCGGCCCGCCGCCCGGCAGATCGCGGGCACCACCGCGCCCACGCCGCCGCGCGCAGGTCAGGAGGTCAGCGCATGAACAAGCCGCTGCGCCATGTCTGGCTGGTGACCGGGGTGCTGTTCATCCTGCTGTTCACTTCCACCACCTATTTCCAGGTGGTCGCCCAGGGGCGCCTGAACGCCCATGGCCAGAACGACCGCACGATGTACAACGAGTACGGGCAGCATCGTGGCCCGATCGTCGTGGACGGCACCGCGATCGCGAGCTCCCGCGAGTCCGGGGACACCTACGGCTACCTCCGCGGCTACGACCCCGGCCAGATCTATGCCCCGGTGACCGGCTACTACTCGGTGGTCTACGGCTTCACCGGTATCGAGCGCTCGCTGAACGACACCCTCTCGGGTGAGGCCGACGCGCTGTTCTACCACCGCATCTCCGCGATCCTCTCGGGCCGTCAGGGGCAGGGCGCGAGCGTCGAGCTCACCCTCGACGCCGCAGCCCAGGAGGCCGCGTGGGACGCCCTGGACGGGCGCCGCGGCGCGGTGGTGGCGCTGGATCCGGAGACCGGTGCGGTGCTCGCGATGGTCTCCGCCCCGAGCTTCGACCCGAACCTGCTCGCCTCGCACGACACCGCTGCGGTGAGCCGTGCCTGGACCGAGCTGAACGAGGACCCCGAGCGACCGTTGACCAACCGCGCGATCGGCGGTGACCTCTACCCGCCGGGCTCCGCGTTCAAGCTGGTGGTGGCCGCCGCGGCGCTCGAGTCCGGCCAGTACACGGCGGAGACCGAGATCCCCGGCCCGGGCACCTATCAGCTGCCGAACTCCTCGGCGGTGATGAACAATCGCGCCTCCGGGGGCACCGAGGCCTGCGGCCCCGAGGACAGGTCCACCCTGGCCGACGCGCTGCGTCAGTCCTGCAACACCTCCTTCGCGATGCTCGGGCAGGAGGTCGGCGAGGAGCAGCTGCGGGAGACCGCCGCGGACTTCGGCTTCGGGCAGCGGCTGGAGATCCCGCTGTCGGTCACCCCGTCGACGATCGGGGACGAGCTGGATGCGGCGCAGCTGGCGACCACCTCGATCGGGCAGTACGAGACCCGGGTGACGCCGCTGCAGATGGCGATGGTCGCCGGGTCCTTCGCGAACGACGGTGTGGTGATGGAGCCGCAGCTGGTGCAGTCGGTGCGCACGAGCGATCTCTCCGCCGTCGCCGAGCTCAGCCCGAAGGAGCTCGGCCAGCCCCTCACCGCCGCGAATGCCGCGCAGATGCGGCAGATGATGGTCGGGGTGGTCGAGGACGGCACCGGGTCGGCCGCCGCGATCGACGGCGTCGAGGTCGGCGGCAAGACCGGCACCGCGGAGTGGGGCGTGGATCGTGCCCCCCATTCCTGGTACGTGGGATACGGACAGCAGGGAGACCAGAAGATCGCTGTGGCGGTCCTGGTCGAGGAGGGCGGATACGGCTCGCGCACTGCGGCGCCGATCGCCAAGGACGTGATGGAGGCGGTGATCCAGCCATGAGGACCTCACCAGGGCTCGTGCTCGAAGGACGCTACGAACTGATCTCGCTGATCGCCACCGGCGGGATGGGACAGGTCTGGAAGGGGCGCGACCAGGAGCTCGATCGAGAGGTCGCGATCAAGGTCCTGCGCGAGGAGTATGCGGGGGACGAGGGCTTCCTCAAGCGCTTCCGTGCCGAGGCCCGTCACACCGCCGCGCTCTCGCATGACGGCATCGCCGCGCTCTACGACTACGGCGAGCTCGACGGCCGCGCCTATATCGTGATGGAGCTCTGCCCCGGCCGGCCGTTGTCGGACCTCATCGAGGAGAACCCCGGCGGGCTGCCGGAGAAGCGGGTCGTCACGCTGCTCATCGAGCTCGCCCGCGCACTGGACGCCGCCCACTCCAAGGGCGTCGTGCACCGCGATGTGAAGCCGGAGAACATCCTGGTGGACGAGAAGAACGACTGGTCCATGAAGATCACCGACTTCGGCATCGCCCGCAGCAAGGACCAGGCGCGGCTGACGAAGACCGGGCTGGTGATGGGCACCGCCCAGTACCTCTCCCCCGAGCAGGCGATGGGCAAGCAGGCCACGTCGCTCTCCGACATCTACGCGCTGGGCATCGTGGGCTACGAGATGCTCGTGGGTCGCCGCCCCTTCACCGGATCCAGCCAGGTCGAGATCGCGATGGCGCAGGTCAAGCAGCAGCCGCCGGAGCTGCCCGAGGTGATCGCCGCAGATCTGCGGCGCTTGGTGCTGATGATGCTGGCCAAGGCGCCCGCGAACCGTCCCCGGTCGGCGGCGGCGGTGGCGCGCATCCTCGAGGCGATCCAGCGGGGAGTCGAGCCGCGCTTCACCACCGGGGCGATCCCGGTGACCCGGGTCGAGGACCACGACTGGACCGGGGAGAACCGGGTCCGGCGCGGAGGCAGCGGCACCGCCAGTGGTGGCGCAGGCTCCGACAGCGCGTCCGCGGGCTCGCCGGCCACCGGCTCGCAGCCCACCGGCTCGCCGTCGGCCGACAGCCCCCGCCACGGGACCTCGCCCACCGGGACCCGCACCGCCGCGATGCCGCTGCCGCTCTCCGGCCGCGGCCGCGGGATCCGCCACCGCTCCGCCGCATCGGGACCCTCTGCGCTGTCCGCCGCGTCGGCCGGCTCCGCCCCGCGACGCTCCAGCCTCTCGGCGACGTCACCGGCGTCAGCTCTCCGCTCCTCGCGGAGGTCGGCAGCGGCCGAGCGATCCCCCCACCCCGCAGCCGCGGCCGGCTCGGGCGCGAACGGCTCTGCGGCGAACGGTGCAGGGCCGAACGGAGCAGGGTCGAACGGCGCTGCCACGAACGGCGCGGGCACGCAGCGCCCGGACCGGGCCTTCGGGGCGGGCGCCTTCGACGACGTGGACACCGCGGCCTCCTCACGGACGGTCCATGGCACCTCCACCACCGGACGCAAGGTCGTCGGCATGTCGCTGCCCGGGATGGTGCTGCTGCTCCTGGTGATCATCGCGATCATCGCGGCCGTGCTGGGCGGACTGGGCGTGCTCCCCTTCACCGCCGCGGGTCTCGGGGCGGGCACAGGGGACGGCTCCGGGACCGGGGCCTGGGCGACGTTGGCCGGAGTGGAGATGGCTCACCTCTGGGCAGGTGACACCACGTCAGCTACTACGATGGTCGAATCGGTCGGTGTCGGCCACGGCACGAGGACGGGTGTGGAGTGAGCGAAGAGAACGTGGTCCTGGGCGGCAGATACCGCCTGGGCAAGATCCTCGGAACCGGGGGCATGGCCGAGGTGTTCATCGCCGATGACACCCGCCTGCACCGCACGGTGGCGGTCAAGGTGCTGCGCTCCGACCTGGCCCGGGACGCGAACTTCCAGGAACGGTTCCGCCGGGAGGCCCACAGCGCCGCCTCGCTGAACCACCCCTCCATCGTTGCTGTCTACGACACCGGCGAGGAGCAGCAGACCACCATCACCGGGGCCGAGGTCACCATCCCCTACATCGTGATGGAGTACGTGCACGGCGACACCCTGCGCGAACACATCACGCCCGAGCAGCCGATGGACGCCCATCAGGCCGGCGAGATCATGGCCGCGCTGCTGAGCGCGCTGGAGTACTCGCACCGCGCCGGGATCGTGCACCGGGACATCAAGCCCGGCAACATCATGATCAATGAGGCCGGCGCGGTGAAGGTCATGGACTTCGGGATCGCGCGCGCGATCGCGGATGCGACCAGCGCGATGACCGCGACCCAGGCCGTGATGGGCACCGCCCAGTACCTCTCCCCCGAGCAGGCGCGCGGCCAGCTGGTCGATGCCCGCTCCGACATCTACTCCGCCGCCTGCGTGATGTTCGAGATGATGACCGGGCGCCCGCCGTTCACCGGCGACACCCCGGTCTCGATCGCCTATCAGCACGTGCGCGAGGAACCCCTGGCCCCGTCGGCCTACAACCCGGCGATCACGCCCGCGCTGGACGCGGTGATCCTCACGGGGCTGGCCAAGGACCGTGAGGAGCGCTACCCCAGCGCGGTCGCCTTCTCCCGTGACATCGCCACCGTGGTCGCGGGCCGTACCCCGGCCCTGGTCGGCGGCGCGGTGCCGCGCGGCAGCGACGGCGAGGCCACCACCGTGCTGAGCCCCCTGGACGACGCCACCGAGGCGCTGCCCGCGATCACCGGCGCCGGCGCAGCGTTCGGCGCCGCCGGAGCGGGGGCTGCCGGGATCGGCGCCACGGCCGCGATGCAAGCCCAGAACTGGAGCGGTGGTTCCGCCCCGAGCCCCGCCACCGGCCCGCTCGCGCTCCGCACGGCCGACGCGGTCCAGGAGCCGGAGGATCGCAAGAAGCCCTGGTGGCTGATCATCCTGGTGATCGTGGCCGTGCTGGCGCTGGCCGCCACCGCGATCGCGGTGTTCGACCCCTTCGGAGAACGCGGTCCGGAGCTGGTCACGGTCCCCCAGGTGGTCGGTGAGACCGATGAATCTGCCAGCACCATCCTGCGCGATGCCGGGCTCAAGGCCGAATTCACCCAGGTGGAGTCGCAGGACGTCGAGGCGGGGCTGGTCATCGAGTCCACCCCGGCCGAGGGCGACGAGGTCGAGGTCGGTGCGACGATCGCGGTGACGGTCTCCGCCGGGCCCGAGTCGGTGCAGGTGCCCGACGGGCTCAAGAACATGACCCGAGCTGCGGCCAAGGAGGCGCTCGAGGGCGCGGGCCTGACGATGACCGAAGGCGAGACGGAGGACGTCCCGCAGGAGCAGGGCACCGTCTCCAGCACCACCCCCCAGAGCGGCGCCACCGTCGAGAAGGGCTCGGCCGTGGAGGTGCGCTTCGCCTCCGGCAACGTCGAGATGCCCGACGTCGAGCTCACGCAGATCGAGAAGGCCACGGAGACCCTCGAGTCTCGCGGCTTCGTGGTGCCCGAGCCCTCGGAGCGGGAGGACGCGGAGCAGGAACCCGGCACCGTGCTCTCCCAGACCCCCGCCGCAGACGGCGGCCTGGTGCCCTACGGCTCGAGCGTGGCCCTCGTGATCGCGGCGGCGCCCGGACCGGTGACCGTCCCGAACGTGAACGGGCACACCCTCGCCTCCGCGCAGCAGACTCTCGCCGAGGCCGGCTTCGGCATCGATCCGACCACCGAGTTCTCCGCGACCGTGACGGAGGGTCAGGTGATCCGCACCGAGCCCGGCGCGAACGAGCAGGCCGACCGCGGGGCAACGATCAAGGTCGTCGTCTCCTCGGGACCCGAGCCGACCCCGGATCCGACCACGCCACCGCCGACGGAAGCACCCACCGAGGAACCCTCGGAGACCCCGAGCACGACACCCTCGGACGAGCCCACCGAAGATCCCGGTGCCGGGGATGACAGCGCACAGGGCAACAGCGGTCGCGGTGCCGGCAACGGGAAGGGCAACGGCAATGGGAACAACTGACGAGAGGGCAGCAGCCCCCGTGGCGGCCGCCGGCAGCACGCACCGCCCCGCCCGGATCCTGGTGGTCGACAATTACGACAGCTTCGTCTACACCATCGTGGGCTACCTCGAGCAGATGGACGCCGAGACGGTCGTGGTGCGCAATGACGAGGTGCCGCTGACCGCCGACGGCGCCCCGGACTTCGCAGGCTTCGACGGGGTGCTCATCTCCCCCGGTCCCGGCACTCCGAGCACCGCCGGGCGTTCGCTCGACGTGATCGGCGCCTGCGCCGCACAGTCGGTGCCGATGCTCGGTGTGTGCCTGGGCCATCAGGCGCTCGGGCAGTACTTCGGCGCCACCGTGGGCCACGCCCCGCAGCTCATGCACGGACGCACCAGCGAGCTCACCCATCAGGGCACCAGCGTCTTCGCCGGGGTCCCCTCGCCGATGACCGCGACCCGCTATCACTCCCTCACCGTGGTGCCGGAGACGATCCCTGCCGAGCTCGAGGTGACGGCCCGCACGGCCGACGGCATGGTGATGGGCCTGGCCCACCGGGAGCTGCCCCTGCATGGGGTGCAGTTCCATCCGGAGTCGGTGCTCACCGAGAACGGGCACCTGATGCTCGCCCGCTTCCTCGAGCTGTGCGACGGGATCGACGCCGTCGAGCGCTCCGCGGGCCTCGAGCCCCTGATGACCGCGGGCTGAGCTGGTCTCGTCCCAGCCCGGCGGCGCCGGAGCTCGGAGCGCGACTCAGGCCGTGGGCGGTGCCGCGCCGTCCCCGCCGGGCTGCTGCGCGCCGACCAGCCCGTCGTTGAAGGGCAGAGAGGGCGCGATCGCGGGGAACACCCAGCCGAACAGCACGGCGATGAGCGCCGCCAGCAGTACGACGGTGAGCAGGATCCTCGCCCACAGCGGTCCGGGCAGGTGACGGAACAACCAGCCGTACATCAGCTCTCCTCCTCAGTCGTCGCGGGCACGCCGCCGGGGACTGCTCCACTGCCGGGCACTGCCCCACCGTCGGGCGCTGCACCGCGGTCGGACGCCCCGATGCCGGATGCTCCAGCGTCGGACGCTCCGCCGTCGGCTCCCCCCGCCGCGGTCGCGAGGGCCTCGGGGATCCCGTCGGCCCGGTCGGTCCAGTACGCGAACTCGGCGTGGACGATGTACCGCTCCCGCGCGGAGTACATCGGATGGCAGGCGGTCAGCGTGAGCATCTGCTGGGTGGGCTCGACCCCGGGCTGCCCGGGCGCCGGGGCGATCACCTCGATGTCCTGCGGCTGCACGATCAGCGACTCGGTCACCGCGTACACATAGAAGGCGTCACCGGTCTCGACCACGATCGCGTTCCCGGGCTCGAGCCGGGCGATGTCCTCGAAGACCCGGCCGTAGGTGTTGCGATGACCGGCCACCGAGAAGTTGCCCACCTCTCCCGGCAGGGCGGTCTCCGGATAATGCCCGGCACCCTTGACGTTCAGCACCTCCTCGAGGCTCACCCCCTCGGCGAGCGGGAAGGCCGGACGGTCGAAGGCGGGAACGTGCATCCTGCCCCACACCATGGTGTCCGCGGGGGTCTCGACCGCCGGCGGAGGCCCCTCCTGACGGGGCGCGATCTGCTCGGCATCGACCTCGCCCCACTCCTGCTCGAGGCCGTCGATGATGCCGGCCTGCTCCCGATCGGCGACCACGTCCGTCCACCACAGCTGCCAGACCAGGAACAGCAGCAGCAGCACGCCGAACGTGAGCAGCAGCTCGCCGAGGACGCCGACGAGGCCTCCGCCGCGACGCCGCCGATGGGAGGGGGTCATCGGATCACCGTCGCGTCGACGGTCAGGGAGCCCTCGAAGGCGGGCAGCGTGGTGGTCTCGAGGTCATCGACCTTCTCGCCCAGGCCCACGTGCTCCACCCATTCGCGGTACACCTGGACGCCCGGGGCCTGCTCGAGCGCGGCGGCCATCTCGTCCACCGGGCCGATCACCGTGATCACGAAGGGCGGGGAGTACACCCTGCCCTCGAGCAGGAGCGTGTTGCCCGCGCAGCGGAAGGCGCTGCCGTTGATCACCCGCTGGTCCTGCAGCATCATCGCCTCGGCCCCGCCTGCCCAGAGGGCGTTGATGTAGGACTCGAGATCCTGCTGATGGACCACGAGGTCGTTGGGTTCGGTGCCGGGGATCGCGCCCAGCGCGCCGCTCGGGGCGTCCGTGAGGGTGATCTGGAGCCCCGGGCCGCTGACTTCGCTGAGGCCGACGGCATCAGCCATCTGCGCTGTGCGCTCGACGGTCTCCGCGCCGGCGCTGCGGCCGCGCAGCTGTTCGACCTCGGCCCGCTTCTCGGATGTCTCCTGCGTGAGCTGCTCGATATCGCGGCCACGCTCCTGGAGCACCCCGACCACGTCGCTGCTCTCGTCACGGATGGACCCGCCGCCGGAGAGTCGGGCGGTGGTGGCGAACAGCACCCCGCACAGCACCATCACCACTGCCACGCCGACGCGGCCACGAGAGCCGCCCACGGGGCGCGCGGAGGGTCGCTCGGACGGCTGCTCAGGGGGCTGCCCGGAGGGTCGCTCAGAGGGTTGCTCGGAGGGTTGCTCAGAAGCCGGGTTCACACCCTCTGCATCCATCGCCCCTCCTCACTTCGCACCCTCGCTCGACGAGCATTACCCTAGGCCAAGGTCCGCACCTGTGGACCGGCGCGGCACGCCCGCGATCATCGCCGCCTCGAGGGAGCACCGTCACATGGCCAGGAGCAGGAAGAAGTCGTCCGCTCGGACGACATCGAACGCGAAGGCCGAGGCCGCGTCGACGTCACCCGCGATCACCGCGGAGGATCTCGCGGCAACCAGCGCCGACGACGCGACCGAGACGAGCGCGACGGGCTCTGCGACCAAGGACACCACGGCGAAGGGCGCTTCGTCGAGCGGCTCGCCCGCTCTGGGCTCGACGACGTCGAAGGACTCCAAGACGTCCACGGAAAAAAATTCGAACGATGCGAAGGACGCGAAGGACGCGGCACCCGCACGTCGCTCTGCGAAGGATCCGGTCTCGAAGGGAGCGAAGCGCTCCGGCGGCAAGGACCCGGTCAAGGCCAAGGGCGGCGAGGTCACTGAGAAGGCCAAGGACTCCACCCGTGCCACGTCGGTGAAGAAGGCCGCTGCTGCGGAGAGCTCGCGCACCACCGGTCGCCGGGTCGCCGTGGCGACGCAGAACCCCGCCTGGCTCGCTCCCACCGCTGTGGTGTTCTTGATCCTGGGCCTGCTCTACCTGGTCACCTATTACATCTCCTCAGGTCAGCTCCCCCTGCCGATCGGCGACTGGAACCTCGCGGTGGGCTTCGGCGTGCTGATGGTGGGCGGCGGCATGCTGATGTTCTGGAAGTAGTCACCGGATGACCAGCGCGATGGGGAGTTCTCCCCACCGCGCAGACGCCCCTGCCCGGGTACCCTGAGCGCAACGTGCACAGCCACCGACGCCGTGCGCGGTTCCAGCGAACCACCCGATGGGGGCCCCATGTCCAGCAGCATCTCGATACGGCGCAAGATCGTCGCCGTCCTCCTCCTGCCATTCCTCATGGTGCTCGCCGGGTGCGGGAAGTTCCACGCAGACTTCGACATCCAGGACGTCGACACGATCAACGTCAACTACGACTTCGCGATGGACGAGGAGTTCGCCGAGGGCCTCTACAGCTCCGCCGACGAGTTCTGCACGACTTTCGAGGACAGATACACCGTGGCCGGGGAGACGGCGCCCAGCGCCGAGCCCTACGAGGAGAACGGTCAGCTCGGGTGCCGCATCACGGGCACCATGACCAGTGAGAACTTCGGGGGCGGCTTCTCCCTCACTGAGGCCGACGGCGAGTACCACCTGGTGATCGATGGCAGCGAGAGCGTGGGGCAGGACCTGAACTCCCCCGAGATGGAGGGCTTCGAGATCGACTTCCGGATGACCTTCACCTTCCCCGGCAAGATCCTTGAGTCTCAGGGTGGCCAGGTCGACGGCAACTCCGTGACCTTCACCGATCTGAACGAGCTGGCGGCGGGGATCGACATCCGCGCCGACGCCAGCGGGTTCCCCTGGGTGATCGTCGTGATCGTGGTGCTCGTGCTCGGGTTCTTCCTCCTGCTGCTGCTGGCGGCGATCGCCTTCTTCGTGATCCGTGCGCGCAGGAACAAGGGCGGCGGCTCCGGCGGCTCCGGCATGCCCGTCGGCTACGGAGCAGCCCCCTCGGGCGCAGCGGCCGGCACCATGCCCCCTGCGGCGCCGCAAGGCGGTCAGCAGTGGGGGCAGCAGCCGGGTGGCCAGCAGGGCGGTCAGCCTGACGGCCAGCAGTGGGGCCAAGCATCCCCGCCGCCCGCACCGCCGCAGCCCGGCGGTCAGCAGGGCGGTCAGCAGGGCGGCCAGCAGTGGGGCCAAGCATCCCCTCCGCCCGCACCGCCGCAGCCCGGCGGTCAGCAGGGCGGTCAGCAGTGGGGCCAAGCATCCCCTCCGCCGGCTCCGCGGCAGGGTGGTCAGCAGGGCGGTCAGCAGTGGGGCCAGCAGCCCGGTAAGGGGCAGCAGCCTCCGCAGAATCCGAGCTGGTGAGCTCTCGCCGGTGAGCGGTCCGGAGGCCGTGTGAGCAGGGTCATGGCCTCCGGATTGGCGCCGATCTGCAGGGCGCGCTAGGGTTTGTCAGGTCGGTTTGGTCCGACAAGCGCCCGTAGCTTAACGGATAGAGCATCTGACTACGGATCAGAAGGTTGGGGGTTCGAATCCCTCCGGGCGCACCGCAGAACGAAGCCCCTCATGGCACCGAAAGGTGTGGTGAGGGGCTTCTTCGTGAGGCTCGTGCACTCGGCGCTGTCAGGAGTCGCTGTCAGGAGTCGGTCGCCGCTGGCGCGTGGGTCTGCAGCGACTCCCTGTCGATCCGGCCCAGCCCCCACTCCCCCAGCGCGCCGAGCGCGGCGTTGAGGTCACGACCGTCATCGGTCAGCGAGTACTCGACGCGGGGTGGGACCTCCGCGTACACCTCGCGGTGGAGCAGCCCGTCCTCCTCCATCTCCCGCAGATGCTGGGTCAGCATCTTCTCGCTCACCCCGGCCAGTCCGCGACGCAGTTGAGCGAACCTTCGCACCTCGTGGGCGTCCAGCTCCCACAGGATCAGGCCCTTCCGTTTGCCGCTGACCACGTCCATCGCCGCATCGATGCCGCAGATGTACGGTCCACGACGTGGCCTCCTCGATGACGCTGCAGGCATGAGCACCCTCTCCACGACACGTACCGATGAGTGAGTACCCCAGTAAATAGTGGGTACTTCCCGAAGTCCAGGGCGCTCCGGAGCATGGGAGTCATGTCGACTCCTTCTCTCACCCTGCTCGACCTCGGCGCGATGGGCCACGCGCTGGCCACTACCGCACTCGATACCGGACACCCGCTCACCGTCTGGAACCGCACCCCGAGTCGCGCCGGGGCACTCACCCGACGAGGCGCCGTGGAGGCCGCCACCGTCGAAGAGGCACTGACCACCACGGACCTGACCGTTGTGTGCCTGTACGACCATGCCTCCGTCCACCACGTCCTCGACACCGCAGCAGCCGCCCTGACCGGCCGCACGCTGATCAACCTGACCACCACGACGCCGGAGGAGGCCCGCGAACCGCCACCTGGGCGGCCGCACACGGTGCGAGGTATCTGGACGGCGCCATCATGGCTGCTCCCTCCATGATCGGCTCCCCGGACTCCGTCATCCTCTACAGCGGCTCCTCTGACGCCTTCGAGGCACATCGGAGCATTCTGGAGTCCTGGGCCACCAGCACCTTTGAGGGCGCTGACGCAGGGCTCGCCTCCCTGTGGGACCTGGCCATGCTCTCGGGGATGTACTCCATGTTCGCCGGCTTCCTGCACGGCGTCGCCATGCTGCAATCGGCCTCGATCCCGGCGGGCACCTACGCCCGGCGCGCCGCGCCGTTCCTGGCGGCCATGACCGAGCTCCTGGGGCATTCCACCGAACATCTCGACGAGCGCGACTACAGCCGGCCTCTTCAGAGCCTGGAATGGACCACGACGCTGCTGGGCACGATCGAGCGAGCCAGCCTCGAACAGGGCATCGCCCCTGCCCCGACAGCGCTGGTGCAGCGACTCGTGCGCGACCAGATCGACGCCGGCCACGGCGAGGAGGACTTCGACAGGATCATCGAATCCCTGCGGTGAACGGCCTCGGGGGCCGATGGGCAGCGGGCGTCAACGATGCGCTGAACCCAGACACCTCCGGGCGCACTGTGAAAAGAGCCCCTCGCGGCACCGAAAGGTGCGGTGAGGGGCTTCTTCGTGTCCGCCGCGCACTCATGCTCGCCGCGCGCGGATCACCGGGCGGCGGTGGCCCGCCACTCCGCCGGAGGTCACTGCTCAGCAGCCCCTCAGTATCCGTGAGGGTCATCCCCTGCCGCCGCTCCGGTGACGTGCTCGGCGTGCGAGAGCGTCTCCGTGAGCAGCCGGCGCACATGAGAGTCCGAGGCGCGATAGAAGGCGAAGGTGCCCTCCTTGCGGCTCTGCACCAGGCCGGCCAGTCGCAGCTTGGACAGATGCTGACTCACCGCGGCGGGCGCCGCACCGATCGCCTCCGCGAGCGCGTTCACACTGCGCTCCTGCTGGAAGAGCGCCCAGAGGATCTTCACCCGGGTGGGGTCGGCGAGCATCCGGAAGGTGTCGGCGGCGACCTGGGCATGCTCGTCGTCAGGGACCAGATGGACGGGCGCGGGATGCATTCCGCCATCGTACGCAGATCTTGCTATCCGCATGTCTACGCAGATAGATTGATGTCGTGTCCCCACTCCCCGCACCTGATCACTCGCACGGCCCTCATCCCGCGCCGCAGCATGACCACCCGCACCCGCACCCGCACCCGCACCCGCACCCGCACGATGATGGCCACGAGCACGGGCACGAGCACAGGCACGACCACGACCACGACCACGACCACGACCACGACCACGACCACGACCACGACCACGATGATGGCCACGGCCACGGGCACGGCGATGAACACGGCCACCACGACGGTGCCGGGATCTGGTCGCGCCTGCGCCACGCCCTGACCCCGCACAGCCACGATCACGGCGAGGCGATCCGCACCGCCGAGGAATCCAGCGCGATCGGCATCCGAGCGGCCTGGGTGAGCCTCGCCGGCATGGGGGCGACCGCACTGCTGCAGATCGCCATCGTCGCCCTCAGCGGCTCGGTTGCCCTGCTCGCCGACACCCTCCACAACCTCGGCCATCTCGCCACCACGATCCCGCTGATCATCGCGTTCCGCCTGGGACTGCGCGCCCCCACCCGTCGCTACAGCTACGGCTTCCGGCGCGCTGAGGACCTGGTGGGGCTCCTGATCGGAGCGGTGATCGCGCTGTCAGCGGGCCTGATCGTGTGGGAGTCAGTACGGGCGCTCACCTCCTCTCGGGATATGACCCATCTGGGGTGGGTGCTCGCCGCCGCCCTGATCGGTGCGGCCGGGAACGAGCTGGTCGCGAGATACCGGATCCGTGCCGGCCGGAAGATCGGGTCGGCCGCGCTCATCGCCGAGGGACAGCACGCACGCACTGATGCGCTCACCTCACTGGCAGTCGTGATCGGCGTGATCGGAGCCTGGCTGGGGCTCGCCTGGATCGACCCCATCATCGGCCTGGTCATCTCTGTGATGGTGGTGCTGGTGCTGATCAGCTCGATGCGCACCGTGATCCACCGCCTGATGGACGGCGTCGAGCCCGGCACCTTGGACCGGATCGAGGCAGCCGCCGCGGTCCCCGGCGTGCTCAATGTGCGCGACGCCCGGGCCCGCTGGATCGGGCATCGCCTCGAGGCGGAGGTCACCGTGGAGGTCGACCCGACCCTCAGCGTCGGCCGCTCACGGCTGCTCGCGGACGCGATCGAGCGGCAGCTGCACCAGGCGCTGCCCCACCTGGACCGTGCCGGGGTGCGGGTCACGGCGGGCGTCGGTCAGTCGGGTGCCGATCAGTCGCGCACCGATCATCCGGATGCCGATCAGTCGGGCACGGGGCAGTCGGGCACGGGGCAGTCGGGCACGGGGCAGTCGGGCACAGGGCGGCCGACGAGGCACTGACCGGGCAGCCGCCCGTCACGGCCGTTCAGAGGACCAGGTCGTCCCAGACGAACGTGGTCGTCTCCCCGGTCTCCCAGTCGCGTCGCAGGATGCTGTAGGCGACCGAGGCGAGCGGCGTCCCGCCATCCACCGGCCAGCCCTCCCGGTAGTGCGCCTCCTTGACCCAGCCGCCGCGGTGGAAGGTCTTGCGCATCGCGATGTTGTCCTCGCGGGTCTGCCCCTCGAAGCGATTCACGCTCGGCATGGTGCGGAAGACGTGGTCGGCCACGGCGCGCAGGATCTGGAGGCCGAGGCCGCGTCCGCGGAACGGGGTGTCCAGGCGGAGGTCGAACAGCGGGTCTTCGTCGCTCAGATCCTCCAGGCGCAGGAAGCCGATGCGTCCCAGCTCTCCGTGATCGATCCAGAACGAGTCGTTGTCCTCATCCCGGTAGGCGCCTTTGCTGATCAGGCCCTCGATATCGGCGGCCCGCGGGCGGGTGCGCACATGGAACGGGAACTCGTTCCGCGTCATGAAATCGACGAGGGCGTCATGATCTGCGCCGACGGGGTCCAGACGCGCGAAGGTGATGCTCATGCGCTGAGCACCTCGCGCACGGAGGTCCAGGACTGCATCAGCTCCCGGGCCGCGGGATCCGTCTCCGCCGTGATCGCCTCGACGCGCGCCTGTTCGAGCAGCACGTCGATCTCGACTCGCTGTCCGCTCTCCACGGAGGCCACCGCGGCCTCGACCATCGCGAAGCTCAGCAGGTTCTCGCGCACCTCGCACATCGGGGTGCGACCCTCGCGCAGGGCGCTGACGAACTCCACGAGCGACGCTGCGATCTGGTCCGGCTCCGGGGCGTCCTCCGCTGCGACCTCCGCCTGCAGGCGGGCGGTGGTCTCCTCGTCCTCGGTGCCCAGCACCGGAGCTCCGGTGCCGTCCCAGGTGGCGGAGCCGTGCTGGGCGGCGATCCGCCACTCGCTGTTCCACCAGGTCGGCAGGCCCCGGGCGTTCCAGGTGCCGTGATAGGCGAAGAGGGATCCATCGGTCATCTCGAAGGTCGCGCTCACCGTCGCGTCGTGCGAGTAGACGCTCCAGTCGGGCCGGGCACCGCGCGCCGTGACCGCCACCGGATCGGCACCGGTGATGTAGCGGGCCGTGTCGAAGGCGTGGATGCCCATGTCCCGCAGCAGCGGATGGTGCTGGGTGCGTCGGAACCCGTCGTGCTCGACGAACAGCGAGAAGAACGCGCTGGTCATCACCGTCGGCCCATGAGCAGCGACGAAGCTGCGCAGCTGCCGCACCTGGCGGAAGAACCGCCGGGACTGGGAGACCATGAACGGCACCCCGGTCAGCTCGGTGTGCGCGACCAGGCTCAGCGCCTCGGAGAGGGTCTCGGTGACGGGCTTCTCGCCGAGGACCGGGATCCCGGCGTGCAGCGCCTTCACGGTCACCGGGTGGTGCGCGAGCGGCACGGTCGGGTTCACCAGCAGGTCGGCACCGACCTCGAGGGCGAGGTCGACGCCGTCGGCCCCGGTGGCGACGCTCGCGGGGTCGGCGACCCCGGACTGCTCGATCACCCGCTGCGGCGCGCCCTCGACCAGATCGGCGACGCCCACCAGCTCGGCGACCCCGCTGGCGACGATCTCCCGCGCCCACCAGCTGCCCATCCCGCCGGCGCCGACGACCACCACGCGGGCGGGACGGTCCGCAGGCAGGAGTGGGAAGCCGGTGCGCTCGACGGCGGGCGCCGGGGCGCCGGAGGTGTCGGTCAGCGTGCGGGCGGAGCGCTCAGATGACACGCGGGACCTCACCGCCGCGGAACCAGTCGCGCGGGGCGTTCGCGATCTTCACCGGTGCCGCCTCGCGCTCCTCGGGGCGGGCCCAGACCACGGCGTTGGCGAGCACGCGCTGGATCTCTGCCTGGTGGTAGACCGGATACTCCTGGTCGCCGGGGCTGAAGTAGAAGACCTTCCCCTTGCCGCGGCGGAAGGCGGCACCGGAGCGGAACACCTCTCCCCCGGCGAAGGAGGAGACGAAGACCAGCTCGTCGGGGGCGGGGATGTCGAACATCTCGCCGTACATCTCCTGCGCGGGGATGACGATCGGATGGGGGACGCCGCGGGCGATCGGGTGGGAGCCGTTGACGGTCCACACCCGTTCCTCCTCCCCCTCGTTGCGCCACAGCAGGTTGCAGGTGGTGCCCATCAGCGCCTTGAACGGCTTGGAGTAGTGAGCGGAGTGCAACGGGATCAGGCCCATGCCCTCGTGGACGCGGCGCACCACCCGCTCGGAGATCTCGTCAGGCACATCCTCGTGCGCCATGTGGCCCCACCAGGTGAGCACGTCGGTCTCGGCGAGCGCCTCCTCGGAGAGGGACTCCTCGATGTCATCGAGCAGGGCGATCCGCACCTCGGCCTCGATCCCGTCGGCCGCGAGCAGGGAGCGCAGAGCCTCCGCGATCACGGTGTGCATCCCGTCGGGATAGATCTCCTGCACCGTGGGGTCGACCTTCTCGTGCCGGTTCTCACCGAAGACGGCGATGCGCAGTGCCATGGGGTTCTTCATCCTGTCGCTGAGGGTTCGTGGGCCGTCTCGGAAGACGCTGGAACCATCGTAGAGGCGCGCCCGCACCGCCCGGGACCCGCTGCGGAGGAACCGTGTCTCTGCGCCTGCGGAGGCCTGGTCGGCCCGCTGGCCTCGGGAACCGTGACCGGGATGTGATCTGTTTCTCATCCGGGACGGCTATGGTCGAACACAGGCTCCTTCAATGGCGAAGGGGCCTGCACTTCTCGGGGCAGCCAGACCTGCCCCGAGGCCGTCACAGGGGCACTGTGCCCCGGACATGCCGGGCCGATGCCTCCTTCGGGACTCAGCACCATCGGCCCGGCGCGCCACCGGCGCGGCGCACTGTCAGTCCGACGCACCCTCGCCCCGGCCCACCCTCAGCCCGGCGCCGACCGACGGGCCGGTCAGAACTTGCGCACCTGCACGAGCCGTCCGTCGGCCCCGAGCTGCTGCTCGAGAGCGGTCAGCGTCTCCAGGTGCACGCGGGAGGCGCGGGCCCGCCCGGAGGCTCCGCCGAGCGCACGGCCGGCGGACTCGCCCCACACGTATCGGATCTCGGTGACGCCGGGGCCCTCTCGCAGCTCGATCGGTGCGGTGAGGTGGAACTTCCGACCGGCGAAAGCGCCGAGGAGCACGCTGCGGCGTCGGCTGCCCCGCTCGTAGTCGATGCGACCGGGACTGCGCTCCTGAGCGCTCCAGCCGCGCCCGAGGAAGAACTGGTCGAGGGCAGTGCGTGCCGAGCGCACGTCGCCGCGCACCGTGAGCGCCGCTCCGCCGGGGAACTGCACGGTCATGATCGGCTCTTCTCCCTGGCGGGCACGTCACTGGCAGGCATGCCTCTCGCGGGCCCGAGCAGTCGCAGCTCGGCATTGCCGAGATGCGACTGCTCGCGGTGGTCATGGGGATCTGCCCCGGCTGCGAGCGTGAGCGCGATCTGCAGCACGTCGCCGTGGGCGACCAGCACCACCGGCGCGTCGGGGGTGAGCTCGTCAGCCTCGCGCAGCACCGCGAGCACGCGCGCAGCGACCGCCGCGACCTGCTCGACCCCGTCCTGATGGGTGCCGCGATCGCGATCGATGCCCCACACCTGCTCATAGGCGTCGGCTGGACCCTCGTCGTGATCGCCGAAGCTGCGCTCACGCAGGCGCTGATCGATCCGCGGCGCGGCGGCGCCGAGACCGGCGGCGAACTCCTCAGCCGTCTGGAGAGCGCGTGCGAAGTCGCTCGAGATCACCAGCGTCTCCGGTCCCAGGCCCCGCGCGGCGCCGTCCCGGGCGGCCTCGCGGGCCTGGGCACGACCGCGCGCGGTCAGCCCCACCTCGGTGAGCGCGCGCGGCCCGGGGACCGACACGATCAAGCCCTCCACGTTCGCGGTGGACTCACCGTGGCGGAGCACCCAGAGCTGGTTCATCAGCGCTCCCGTCAGGGGGTGGTGACCTTGCCGGGGTTCAGGTTCCGGCCGGGGTCGTTGTCGGCGAACAGCCCCTTGACCATGCGCACCCCCACCTCACCGATGTCCTCGGTGATCCACGGCTGATGCTCGGTTCCCACCGCGTGGTGGTGCGAGACCGTCGAACCCAGATCCATGAAGGTCTGCTGCACGGCGCTCTTGGCGGCGTAGTACTGCTCGAGGGCCTGCTCGTCGGAGGAGTAGGGGAAGGCGAAGGTGAAGTAGAGGCAGGCCCCTGCGTGGTAGCTGTGCGACATGTGGCAGAACATGAAGCCCGGCAGGCCCTGCTCCTCCTGCACCGAGTAGAACGCCTCGTAGGCCTTCGCGTGGACCGCGTTGAGGTTCGACCAGGTCGCCCCGGTGTCGCAGACGTCCCCGAAGACCTGGTAGTTCATCAGGAAGTCACGCAGGTAGGGGGTGTCGAACTTCTTCTGGTCGTAGATCGCGCCGGGTCCCGCGCCGAGGGTGATGCCCCCGTTGCTCTTCACGATCTTCTTGACGATCGACTTCTGCTGCTCCACCGCCGCCTTCGAGCCCTCGAAGCAGACGTAGGAGATCGACATCTCGTTCGTGGTGTCCCAGCCCTGGGAGCGGAGGTAGGCGAAGAGGCCGTCCTGCACCTTCGCGGCGACCTTCCCCTTCGTGGAGCTGGGCTCCTTGACCATGGAGAGGCTGAACTCGGTCTCGGGTCCGTCGGAGAGGCGGGTGAAGGTGGGCTTCACGTCGGTCGAGCGGGCGATCGCGTGCATGCCGCGGATGCCGTGCTCCCAGTCGGGGTACATGTAGGCGATGACCTGGCGCACCGGGGCCAGGCGGTGGACCTGGACGGTGGCTTCGGTGATGACGCCGAGGCGGCCCTCGCTGCCCAGGATCATCTCGTGCACGCTGGGGCCCGAGTCCCGGCCGGGGATCGGCTTGGTCACCGCGACGCCGTCGGGGTGGACCATGCGCAGGCCGCGCACGATGTCCTCGATGTCCCCGTACTTGTCGGACTGCATGCCCGAGGAGCGGGTCGCGGCCCAGCCGCCGAGCGTCGAATAGGCGAAGGAGTCGGGGAAGTGGCCGACGGTCCACCCCTCGGCGTTCAGCTGCTCCTCCAGGTCCGGGCCGTAGGCACCGGCCTCCACCCGGGCCAGGCCCGCGGTGTCGTCGATCTCGAGCACCTCGCGCATCCGGCCGAGGTTCAGGGAGATCACGGGGCGCTGCTCGGAGATGTCCGGCGTGACGGAGCCGGAGATGCTGGACCCGCCGCCGTAGGGGATCAGCACCAGGTCCTGCTCCAGCACGACCTTCAGCAGCGCGGCCACCTCCTCCTCGGAGGCGGGGTAGACGACCGCGTCGACCAGACGGGCGAAGTCGCCGGCCCGCACGCGGAACAGGTCCGGCAGGGAGCGGCCGAAGGAATGCACGACCCGGACCTCGTCGTCCTCGAGCACGCTCTCCTCGCCGACCACGCTGGTCAGCAGTGAGCGCACGGGCGCGGGCAGCCGGCTCGCGGGCACCTCGAAGTCCGACAGGACAGGCGTGACGGGGGTGCTCTTGGCAGCCAGGTCCACCCCGATCTTGTTCTTCGCCAGCGGGGCGAAGGCGGGCTTGTTGTCGTAGCGGAAGGTGACATCGCTCAGACCCCAGCCCCACCACTTATGCCGCTTGACCTCGCGTGCGCTCAGCCGGTCGCTCATGCGGATTCCTCCTCGTCCCGGACAGCGCTGCCCAGAACCTCGTCGTGATGCTCGTCGTACAGGTCCTTGACCCGGGCCCGGATCCGGGCGGAGAAATCCACCGCGGATTCGTCCTCGTGGGAGATCATCGGCTCACCGAAGACCACGGCGACCGGGGGGCGGCCCGGCTTCGGCCAGCTGCGCCCCTTGGGCATCGCCTCGTGGGCTCCGATGATTGCGGCGGGGACGACGGGCACGCCGACCCCGATCGCGAGTGCGGCGGCGCCGGGCTTGAAGTCGGCCATCTTCCCGTCCAGCTGGCGGGTCCCCTCGGGGAACACCAGGATCGGCACGCCCGCGCGGAGCAGCTTGCGGGAGGTGCCGGAGTGCTTGCGGGAGCCGCCGCGATCGATCGGGAAGGCGTTGAAGATGATCCGCACGAAGAGCCGGCGGTACCAGACGTTGAAGAAGTAGTCCGCCGCGACTCCGGTGGACAGGAAGCGTGCCTGCGCCCAGGGCAGGCCGCGCGCCAGCATCGGGGCGTCGATGTGGCTGGAATGGTTCGCGACCAGCACGAACGGACCGCGCACGGTCTTCACCCGGCGGTGGACCACCTTCGAGGTGGTGAGGTTCGAGCCGACCACCGCGCCGAAGAACCCGCGCTGCGCCACGAAGCGCAGTGCGGCCCGTGCCTGCGAGCGGTACTTGGCCAGATCGCCCTGGGGCCTCTCCCAGCCCTCCCCCCGGGAGCGCGCGGACAGCGACTTCAGCGTCCGCCTCCCGCGCACCTTCGAGGAGACGGGTTCCGCAGTGGCTGCAGCGCGGCGGGTCTCGTCGGCGGACAGCGAGCCTTCACCGGGGCCCGTGACCTCGGCGGCAGCCGCGCCGTCGCCTGGGGGTGTCCCGTCGGCCGGAGGTGTGCCGTCGGCCGGGTCGGTGGGTTGCGGGGTGTCCTCAGAGGTCACGCGATCACTTCTCCCGCTTCCGGCGATGGCTGAGCAGGGCGCTCAGCCGGGCCACCAGACCGCGCGGAGTCATGCGCAGCACCGCCGCGATCCCCTTCCAGCGCTTCGAGGGGATCGAGACGGGCTTCCCGCGGGAGACGTCCCGCAGGCAGTCCTCGACCAGGCGGTCGGCCTCGAGCCAGAGCACACCGGGGATCGAGGAGCCCTTGATCCCGGCGCGGGTATGGAACTCCGTGCGCACCCAGCCCGGCATCAGCGCCGTGACCTGTACGCCGGTGCCGATGAGCTGGACGCCGAGGGATTCCGAGTAGTTGCCCACCCACGCCTTGATGGCGGAGTAGTTGTTCTGGGTGACCAGTGCGGAGACGGAACCGACGTTGATGATCCAGCCCCGACCCCGGGCGCTCATCCCCCGCCCGGCGGCGCCGCCCAGCTTGAGCACCGCTCGGATCATCACCTCGAAGCCGAGGTCGTGCTGCGAGAGGTCCTCATCGAGCAGCGAAGCCCTCACCGAGAACCCGGCGTTGTTGACGAAGACGTCCACGGGATCGGCGGACGCTTCGAGGCGGTCGGCGACGCGCTGCTGGGCGTCGCGGTCGGAGAGGTCGGCGACCATCGTCTCGACCTCGACGCCGTACTCGCGACGGAACTGCGCGGCGGCCTCTTCCAGGCGCTCAGGGTTCCGCGCGACCAGCACAAGAGCTGTCCCCCGGCCCGCGAACGCTCTGGCGAACGCGGCCCCGATGCCTGCAGTGCCGCCGGTGATCAGGGCCCTATGCATGGCGGCTACGATACACTAGCGAGGCCCTGACCAGCGCGGAGAAGCTCCCTGGTGGGAGCACCGCAGGGCTCCCGCGCGCGACCCGTGTGGCCCCGGAACCCGCGCCCCGCCGTACCCGTCCACAGAGGATCCCATGACCCACACCACCGCCCCCGCCGTTCAGACCGCTTCCGGCGGCACCACCAGCGGAGGGCGTCGGATCCTGTTGACCGGAGTCACCGGCTTCCTGGGCCAGGCAGTGCTCCGCTCGCTGCTGGAGACCACGCCGGACACCCATGTCACCGCCGTCGTGCGCCCCAAGGGCTCCGTCACCGGGCGCAAGCGGCTCGAGCAGCTGCTGCGCAAGCCTGTCTTCTCCTCCTGGGCCGAGCTGCTGAGCGCTGAGGGCACCGACGAAGCACCGGTCGACGGCAAGGCACAGCTGAAGGAGATCTTCGACGCTCGCGTGAGCGTGCTCGAGGGTGACCTCACCGATATGCCCGCGATCACGGAGCCCTTCGACACCGTGATCCACTCGGCCTCCTCGGTCTCCTTCGACCCGCCGATCGACGACGCCTTCCGCACCAACGTCGGCGGTGCCCGGAACCTGTACGAGGCGCTGCTGGCCTCGGGCCAGGACCCGCACGTCATCCATGTCTCCACCGCCTACGTCGGCGGCATCGCGAAGGGTCTGCGCCAGGAGGGCTCCCTCCAGGCCGACGTCGACTGGCGCGCCGAGTACGAGGCCGCGATGCAGGCCCGCGCCCGGGTCGATGCGGAGTCCCGCCGCCCCGAGACGCTGCGCTCCCAGATCAATGCCGCCAAGGGCCGTCACGGCCGGATGGGCCCCTCGGCAGTCGCCGCAGCCTCCGAGGAATCGCGCCGCGAATGGGTCGACGAGCGCCTGATCGACTTCGGCCGCACCCGCGCCCAGTCCGTGGGCTGGACCGACATCTACACCTTCACCAAGGCGATGGCCGAGCAGGTCGCCGAGGAGCTGTGGGCCGGCAACGGGCACCGCGTTTCCTTCGTGCGCCCCTCCATCATCGAATCCGCGATGAAGAAGCCCTATCCGGGCTGGATCGACGGCTACAAGGTCGCCGACCCGCTGATCATGGCCTACGGCCGCGGCGTGCTGCAGGAGTTCCCGGGCCTGGCCGATTCGATCCTCGACGTCATCCCCGTGGACCACGTCGTCAACGTGATCGTCGCGCTCGCCACCCAGGACGTCTCCCGCCGCGGCGACGACGCCTACTTCCAGGTGGTCTCCGGCGCGTCGAACCCGCTGCCCTTCCACGAGATGGTCACCGCGGTGCGCGAGTACTTCGTGAAGTACCCGCTCGAGGATGACAAGGGCCGTCCGATCCCGGTGCCCGAATGGTCCTTCCCCGCCGTCGAGATGGTCGAGCAGCGGTTCCGTGCCAAGGAGCTCTCCGCGAAGCTCGGCTCCGCCGCGGTCGCCTACCTCCCGGCCACCAAGCGCACCCGGGAATGGACCGCCAGCCTGCACAAGGCCACCTCGGGCCTGACCATGCTGCGCAAGTACATCGAGCTGTACCGGCACTACACGAAGACCGAGATGGTCTTCGACGACGCCAACACTCGGGCGCTGCGCGAGGAGCTGCCGGCCGCCTTCCTCGAGACCCATGACTTCGACATCAAGGGCCTGGTCTGGAAGGACTACTTCCAGCAGCAGCACCTGCCCGCGGTCACGGACCTCACCAAGGCCTACTCCCGGGCGAAGTCCGCCCAGAAGAAGCGGGCCTCCCGCCCCGTCCCCGAGCTGAAGCGCTCCGAGAACACGCTGGCCGTGTTCGACCTCGACGGCACTGTGCTCTCCACCAACATCGTCCAGCAGTACTTCGCCGTGGTCCGCGCCACCAAGCCGCGCCGCACCTGGCCGGCGGAGATCGGCGGCCTGCTGGCCGCTGTCCCCGGCTACCTGCGTGCCGACAAGCGCGACCGCTCAGAGCTGATCCGCCTGGTCAACCGCCGTTACAAGGGGTACCGCAGTGCAGATCTGCGCACCCTGATGCAGGGCGAGGCCGGGCGCCGGATCCGGGCCTCGATCCTCCCCGAGGCACTCGAGACCATCGAGCGCCACCGCGCCGCCGGGCACCGCACGGTGCTGGTCTCCGGCGCGCTGGACGTGCTGGTCGAGCCGCTCGCCGATCTGTTCGACGAGGTCATCGCCACTCACATGGACGAAGACACCTCCGGGGTGATGACCGGCTACCTGGCCACTCCCCCGCTGGTCGATGAGGCCCGCGCGAACTGGCTGCGCAAGTACGCCGACCTGCACGGCGCGGACCTGTCCACCTCCTACGGCTACGGAGACTCCCACGCCGACGCCGCCTGGCTCGAGCTGGTGGGCACCCCCGCCGCAGTCGCCCCGGACCTCGGCCTCTACGCGGTTGCGAAGAAGAAGCGCTGGCAGATCCTGGAGTGGTGACCCGCTGAGGGCAGCCGGCCGCCGGGCTGGCTGCCGTTCGGGCTGGCTGCCGGGGTGGCTGCCGTTCGGGCCAGCTCCCGCGCAGGCCAGCTCCCGCACCGGCCAGCTCCCGCACGGGCCGCCTCCTATACCGGCCCCGCGTGGGTCACCGGTACGGGCCACCAGTACTTTGTCTGTGGTGAGGGTTGAACGGCTCTACACCGTTCAAACCTCACCACAGACCGTTTTCTGGTGGAACCTGTCGTGCTCTGCCCGGCGCAAGCGGCCTTTCCGTCCGCGACGGTTCCTCCCCACCTCCACGTTGTCCACAGCGATGACGGTCTCGCCCCGTTGCGCCCCGTCGTTGCCGAGACTCGGGACATGTACGGACCGAGTCGACTGATCCTGCCGGCGAGCGCAGGGCCTCCCTTCCGCCCGAACCGTCGGCGTCGAGGAACCTTGCACCTCACCGCGAGGCAGCTCGGCATTGCTCGGCGCAGCGAACTTGTCGTCTTCGGCCTCACTCCGTGGACGATGCGAGCCGCTCTCGAGCGAGGCGAGCTGCAGCGCGTGGCCCGAGGCTGGATCGCGCGGCCCTCCGCCTCCCCTGACGTGATCCGCGCGCTCATCGCCGGGTTTCGTCTCACCTGCGTGGATGCTGCCCGGCTGCATGGGCTGTGGACACCGGATGACACTCCAGCCGAGGAACACCTGCTTCACGTCTACCGCTATGGCGATGAGCGTGCCGTCCCCGACGGCATGATCACTCATCTCCCCCGCGTCAGATCTTGGCCAGAGCAGGATGCGGTCGCCTCCGTGTCTCTCACCCTCGAGCATGCGCTCCGCTGCTGCAGCGGGGAGACCGCCGCGGTACTTCTCGAGTCCGCGATGGAGCGCCGGCTCTTGTCCCCTGCGGCCGTGCAGCAACTGCTCGACGATGCCCCTGACGCAGTCCGCTCACGGATCGGAACTCTGTCCGCCGCCAGCGACTCGGGATCGGAGACGAGGGTGGCGCGCTGGCTGCGTCGGCGGCACTTCCAGGTCGAACAGCAGGTGTTCGTGGACGGGGTCGGGCTGCTGGATGCCTACGTCGGCGGTCTCTTCCTGGAGATCGACGGCCGGGAGTTCCACGACGGCGAGGATGCCTTCAGCCGGGACCGGCGCCGAGATCTGCGGGCGATTCGACACGGGCTGCAGGTGCTCCGGCTGAGCTACGCGCAGGTGTGGCACGACTGGGAGAGAACCCAGCAGGACATCCTCCGAGCCATCGATGAGGTCGGTGCCTTCGGCCGACGCAAGGTCGAGCAGCTGGCGCTGCGCTGAGCGCGGCACCAGCACGTCAGGCACCACCAGCACGTCAGTTGCCACCAGTAAGCCAGGCAGCCCCAGCACATCACCCGCCACCAGAACTCTGTCCCTGGCGAGGCCCGAACGGCTGTAGGGCGTTGAAGAACTCGTGAGAGACAGATTGGTGGTGGCACCGGGCTGTGGGTGCCGCTGGTGTCAGGCGGAAGGACGGAATGGCGGGTGGCGAGTGGCGATGGGGACCTCTGACTGGGCAGCTCTGCACGGGTGCTCCTCCCCATGGCGCGAATCGTGTAACCTTCCTAGGCTCGACGCATCGTCACAGGCCAGGGACCGCAACACCGGTCCCGCGCCGAGGACCGGGGCCGCGCGACCGTGCAGCTCCTCAACGCAGGGGAACGGCCTTCGCCGTACCCCGGCCCGCAGAAGGAGGACTCCATGTCCCGCACGATCATTGCCCGCGGCGCCGCTCTGGCCGCCGCCACCATGCTGGCCCTGACCGCCTGCGGCGGTACGGACGAAGCTCCCGCCGAGGAGCAGCCCGCCGCGGTCACCGAGCAGGAGGCGGAGCCGGAAGACGCCGACGCCGAGGAGTCCGCAGACACCGAGGACACCGCCGACACTCAGGACGCCGAGGACACCGAGGAGGCCGCGGACGATGATGACGCAGCCGGTGATGACGCCGCGGGCGCTGAGGCTGGCACCGTGGTGGAGATCGGCACCGAGTTCACCGACGAGGAGACCGGCGATGTGATCACCATCGTCTCCGCGGTGCGCGGCAACGACACCGAGTACTACATGGCCAGCGATAACCCTGACGGCGAGATGATCTACCTCGAGGTGAAGGTGACCGCCGGCGACCAGTTCGGCGGAGTCATCAGCCAGCAGGACTTCTTCCTCGACGACGGCGGTGAAGAGGTCAACTACGCCAGCACCGCGGACGACGAGCTGACCGCGGCCGGGTTCACGTACTTCGAGGGCACCCCGCGCAGCGACGGTGAGGGCACCGGCTATATCCCGATCTATGTCGAGACCACCGGGGACACCCTCAAGGGCGCCTACGTTCGGCCGGAGATGAAGATCCTCGGCGAGGACGAGACCGTCCCCGAGTTCCGCGGCGAGTTCGAGATCCCCGCTGCCTGATCCCGGTGGGCTGACCATCGCCGGCTGACTCCGG
>NZ_JBQDLF010000026.1:27505-57921 GCF_052095815.1 Brachybacterium sp.
TAGCCGGTAGCCGGTAGCCGGTAGCCGGTAGCCGGTAGCCGGTAGCCGGTAGCCGGTAGCCGACCATTGCAGTGCAGGGTGCCCCATGCGTGGGGCACCCTGCACTGCGTTCAGGGCCGACCCATGCGCTCAGGCCGCCATCAGAAGAGCGCCACCAGAACTTGGTCTCTCGTGAGGGTTGAACGACTGTGGCGCGTTCAAGACCTCGTCAGAGACAGAAAAGTGGTGGCCCATAAGGTAAGACGGGCCAAGGACCGGCTCAGAGCACCGAGGCGAGGAAGCCCTGCAGCCGTTCGGACTCGGGGTGGTCGATGACCTGCTCAGGGGTGCCTCGCTCGAGGATGCGGCCCTCGTCCATGAACACCACCTGGTCGGCGACCTCGCGGGCGAAGCCCATCTCGTGGGTCACCACGACCATGGTCATCCCGTCGGCCGCGAGATCCTTGAGGACGGTGAGCACCTCGGAGACCAGCTCCGGGTCCAGGGCGCTGGTGGGCTCGTCGAAGAGCATCAGCTCGGGGTCCATTGCCAGCGCGCGGGCGATCGCGACGCGCTGCTGCTGACCGCCGGAGAGCTCGGAGGGGTAGTGGTCCGCGCGGTCGGCGAGGCCCACGCGCTCCAGCAGTGCCCGCGCCTTCTGCTCGGCGACGGCCTTGGGGAGGCCGCGCACCTGCCTCGGCGCCTCCATCACGTTGCCGAGCGCCGTAAGGTGCGGGAACAGGTGGAAGCGCTGGAAGACCATGCCGATGCGGGAGCGCTGGGCGGCGATCTGGGCGGAGGTGAGCTTCTGCCAGCGGCCGTCGGGCAGCGGGTCGGGGGCGTAGCCCTGCACCACGTCGTCGATCAGGACCCGCCCGGCGGTGGGCTCCTCGAGCTGGTTGATGCAGCGCAGCAGGGTGGACTTGCCGGAGCCGGAGGGCCCCACCAGCACGGCCACCTCGCCGGAGCGCACCGTGAGGTCGCAGTCCTTCAGCACGTGCAGGTCACCGAAGGATTTGTGGACGCCCTCGACCTGGATCACGGTGCGGGGCGCGGAAGTACCGTCGGGCGCGGAAGTACCGCCGGGCGCAGAGGCGCCGTCGGACGCGAGAGTGCCGCCGGGCGCAGAGGCGCCGTCGGGCGCGGGGATTTCAGGGTTCTGGCTCATCACAGCTCCACCTCCGGGAGCGGGTTCTGCGGGGTGGTGCCGGCGCTGTTGACCGCCGCCTGACGGGAGCGCCTGCTGCGGCCGGTGGTCGGGGTGCGGTCATCGAAGCCTCGACCGAAGTGCTTCTCGAGGTAGTGCTGACCCACCATCAGCACGCTGGTGATCGCGAGGTACCACAGCGCGGCGACGATCAGCAGCGGGATCGGGGTGAACAGCTTGTTGGCGATGCCGTTGGTGGCGAAGGTGAGGTCGAGCGTGAAGGGCACTGCGAGCACCAGCGAGGTGGTCTTGAGCATGCCGATCGTCTCGTTGCCGAGCGGCGGGACGATCACGCGCATCGCCTGCGGCACGATGATGCGGCGCAGGATCTTGCCGTTGCTCATGCCGAGGGCCTTGGAGGCCTCGGTCTGGCCCTTGTCCACGGAGTTCAGGCCGGAGCGGATGATCTCGGCGAGATAGGCGCCCTCGTTCAGGCCCAGGCCGATCACGGCCGCCCAGAAGGCGGTGAGCAGGTCACGGGTGGAGAAGCTCAGCAGTTCGGGTCCGAACGGCACGCCGATCACGATCTTGGGCACGATCACCGTGAACAGGCCCCAGAACACGAGCTGGGTGTAGACCGGGATGCCACGGAAGACGAAGATGTATGCCCAGCTCACACCGCGCAGCACCGGGTTGTCGCTGCGGCGCATCACTGCTGCGGTCAGCGCCACGACGGTGCCCAGCACCATCGACAGCACCGTCAGCAGCAGCGTCCAGCCGACGCCCTGGATCACCTTGACGTCCAGCAGATACGTGGCCACGGTGCCCCATTCGAGCACCGGGTTGGTCACCAGGAACCAGATCAGGCCCAGGACCAGCAGGGCTGCGATGACGGCGGAGATCCAGGTGCCGGGGCGGGGGGCGGCCTTGGCGCGGATCGGGGTGAAGCGCTCCGTCGCGGGCGGCGGGGCCGACGGGGACGGGGCGGGGGTCTGGGTGGTGGTCACGGCTGGGGGTTCACTTCCGCGGTCGGGATCAGGCCTGCTTCATTGCCCCATGCAGCGAGGATGTGCTCCATGTGGCCGGCGTCGATGAGGTGCTGCACGGCGGCGCGGAGCGCGTCGGCCAGCTCGGGCTGGTCCTTGGCGACGACGATGCCGTTGAGGGCGGATTCTTCGATCTCGCCGATCGCCTCGAGGGTCCCGCGGGAGCGGGCGATGGCGTAGGCGGTCACCGGGGAGTCGGCCATCAGGATGTCGCCCTTGCCGCCGGCGACGTTGGTCGCCGCATCGGAATTGGACGCATAGGCGAGCAGGTCATACGCCTCTGCGCCTCCGTCCCGGCACTCCTGGGAGCGCTCGATGGAGAGCTCCTCCTGGTAGGTGCCCACCTGGAGGGCGACCCGCTTGCCGCAGAGGTCGTCGGGATGGATGCCATAGGGGTTCCCGGCCTTCACGGCATAGGAGATGCCGGCCTGGAAGTAGGAGACCATGCTGACGGCCTCGAGCCGCTCCTCGTTGACGGTGAAGCTCGACATGCCGACGTCATAGGTGGAGCCGACGGCGGGGATGATCTGCGCGAACACCGCAGCCTCGGTGCGGGTGGTCAGCCCCAGCACCGCACCGATCCCGGCAAGGATGTCCATGTCGTAGCCGATCGCCTCGCCCGAGGAGCCCACGAACTCGCCCGGGGCGTAGTTCAGGGCCGCGCCGTTGACGAGCTCACCGCGCTCGCGGATCTCTGCCGGGACCAGCGCGGCGATCTCGGGCACCTCGGCGATGCCGGAAAGGTCGACCTCCGGCACGGCGTTGGACTCCGCATCCAGGCGCTCGGAGGCGCGGGTGCAGGAGGCCAGTGCCGAGGTCAGCACAGCCGTGGCCAGGGCCAGGGGCGCGGCGCGCAGCAGGGTGCGCCGTCGGGGGCGAGAAACAGTCACCGATGAATAGTATTCATAGGTTTGCATGGAAACAAGTTGCTGTCGCGCGATTCACCAGGGGCGTGACCGGCGGGGCCCAGCCGCCCCACCAGCTCAGCCTCCCAGCAGCTCAGCCGCCCCACCAGCTCAGCCGCCCAGTGCCATCCCGCCGGTGGTGGTCGCTACCTCGTCCTCGGCGTCCTCCGCCCCGCTCCCGGCGAGCTCCGACTCGGCGTCGATATCCACCGCCGCGCCCTCGAACTGCGAGCGGTACAGGCGGGCATAGGCGCCGCCGACGGCGAGCAGCTGCTCGTGGTCGCCCTGCTCGACGATGTCGCCGTCCTCCATCACCAGGATCAGATCCGCATCGCGGATGGTCGAGAGGCGGTGGGCGATCACGAAGGAGGTGCGCCCGGCGCGCAGCGCATTCATCGCCTTCTGCACGAGCACCTCGGTGCGGGTGTCCACGCTCGAGGTCGCCTCGTCGAGGATCAGCAGGCTGGGCCGGGCGAGGAAGGCACGGGCGATGGTCACCAGCTGCTTCTCACCGGCCGAGAGGGTGGTCTCGTCGTCGTCCACGACGGTGTCATAGCCCTCGGGCAGCTGCCGGGCGAAGTCGTCGACGTGGGTGGCGCGGGCCGCCTCGATGACCTCGTCGTCGCTCGCGTCCAGGCGGCCGTAGCGGATGTTCTCCATGAGCGAGCCCTTGAACAGCCAGGTGTCCTGGAGGACCATGCCGGTGCGCTCGCGCAGCTGGGCGCGGGTGAGGTCGCGGATGTCGATGCCGTCGATCGTGATCCGGCCGCCGTCGACCTCGTAGAACCGCATCACGAGGTTGACCAGAGTGGTCTTGCCCGCGCCCGTCGGCCCCACGATCGCGACCGTGTGCCCGGGGTCTGCGACCAGCGACAGGTCGCGGATCAGCTCGCGATCGGGGCTGTAGGAGAAAGCGACATGTTCGAACTCGACGCGTCCCTCGCCGATGCCGGCCGCGGCGGTGTCCACGGTGGTCTCCGGCTCCTGCTCCCCGGCGTCCAGCAGCTCGAAGACCCGCTCGGCGCTGGCCACGCCCGACTGCAGCATCGTCGCCATCGAGGCGACCTGGCTCAGCGGCTGGGTGAACTGGCGCGAGTACTGGATGAACGCCTGGACATCGCCGAGGGTGAGCTGGCCGGAGACGATCCGCAGCCCTCCCACGATCGCGATCGCGACGTAGCTGAGGTTCCCCACGAACATCATCAGCGGCATGATCAGGGAGGAGACGAACTGGGCGCCGAAGGTGGCGCGGAACAGGGTCTCGTTGCGCTCCTCGAAGCGGGCGGCGACCTCGTCACGCCGGCCGAAGACGGTCACCAGGCCGTGGCCGGTGTACGCCTCCTCCACCTCGGAGTTCACCACGCCGGTGGCGTCCCACTGCTGGGCGAACAGCTTCTGCGCGCGCTTGCCGACGAAGCCCGTCAGCACCAGCGCGACCGGGATCACCGCGAGCGCGATCAGGGAGAGCTGCCAGGAGATCGTGAACATCATGACCAGCACGCCGATGACCATCAGGATCGAGTTCACGAGCCCGGTGACGGTGTTCATCAGGGTGTTCTGGATGTTGTCGATGTCGTTGGTGACGCGCGAGAGGATCTCCCCGCGCTTCATCTTGTCGAAGTAGGCCAGCGGCAGCCGGTGCAGCTTCTCCTCGACGTCACGGCGCAGACGCGACACCATGCGGTAGATGATCCGGTTCAGGGCCACGCCCTGGAACCACATCAGCAGCGCGGAGACGGCGAAGAGGCCGACGGCGAGACCGAGCGTCTGATAGAGCGCATCGAAGTCGATGCCCACGCCCGGGGTCAGGGTCATGCCCGAGAGCATGTTCGCGAACTGCTCCTGGCCGTCGGCACGCAGCTGCGCGATCACGTCGGCCGGGTCCGCCCCCGCAGGCAGGTTCTTCGAGAGCAGGCCGGTGAAGATGATGTCGGTGGCGCGGCCCAGGATCTTGGGACCCACCACGGAGAACGCGACGGAGACGAATCCGACCGCGATCGCGATGAACAGGAAGGCGCGCTCGGGCCCCATCTCCCGCAGCAGGCGCTTGGTCGAGGGCCAGAAGTTCTTCGCGCTCTGGCCGGGTCGCAGGCCGCGCGCGGCGTCCTTCTCGGCGGCGATCTCCGCCGCGGTGGACGCCTCGTCCCCGGCGGGGGTCGCAGGAGCCTGGGAGCCGACGGGGGTCGCGGGGTCCTCAGGACGCTGAGGAGTGTTCTTCGGAGCAGTCATCAGGCCACCTCCTCCTCGACGCCCTGCGAGCGGACGATCTCCTGGTAGGTCTCCGAGCCCTCGAGCAGCTCGGCATGGGTGCCCTGATCGATGATCCGACCGTTGTCCAGCACCAGGATCAGATCCGCGGCGGTGATGGTCGAGACCCGCTGGGCGACGATCAGCATCAGGGCATCCTTCGTCTCCGGGACCAACGCGGCGCGCAGCCTCGCATCGGTGGTGAGGTCCAGCGCGCTGAACGAATCGTCGAACAGGTACAGGGACGGTTTCGCGACCAGCGCCCGGGCGATGCACAGCCGCTGCCGCTGCCCGCCGGAGACGTTGGTGCCGCCCTGCGCGATCGGGGACTCGAGCTCCGTGGGCATCGACGCCACGAAGTCACGACCCTGCGCGACGGTCAGCGCATGCCAGAGGTCCTGTTCGTCGGCCGATGGATCCCCGAACCGCAGGTTCGAGGCGACCGTGCCAGAGAAGAGGTAGGGCCGCTGCGGGACCAGGCCCACTCGGTCCCAGAGCACCCGTGCGTCGAGGTCGCGCACGTCATGCCCGTTCAGCAGCACCCTGCCCTCGGTGGCGTCCATCAGGCGCGGCACCAGGTTGATCAGGGTGGTCTTGCCGGCGCCGGTACCGCCGATGATCGCGACGGTCTGCCCGGCGCGGGCGGAGAAGGAGATGTCCTCGAGCACCGGGCGCTCGGCCCCCGGGTAGGTGAAGGAGACCTTGTCGAAGGTCAGCTCGACCGGCCCCTCGAGGCCGCGGATCCCGTCGGTGCGCTGATGGACGCTGGTCTCGGTATCGAGCACCTCGGTGATGCGGTCGGCGGAGACCATCGCGCGGGGGATCATCATCGTCATGAAGGTCGCCATCATCACCGCGATCAGGATCTGCATCAGGTAGGCGATGAAGGCGGTGATCGAGCCGATCTCCATCTGCCCCGAGTCGATGCGCGGCGCGGCGACCAGCAGCACCATCACGCTGGAGACGTTCAGGATGAACATGATGATCGGGTTGATCAGGATCATCAGCAGCCCGATCCGACGGTTCAGGTCGGTGAGTTGGTCGTTGACCACCGCGTAGCGCTCCCGCTCGCGGTCCTCGCGCACGAAGGCGCGCAGCACCCGGATGCCGGTGATCTGCTCGCGCAGCACCCCGTTGATGTCGTCGATCTTGCCCTGCATCTGCTTGAACAGCGGCGCGGCCTTGAAGATCAGGATGCCGACGGCGATAAGCATCACCGGCACCATCACCGCGATCAGCCAGGCCATCCCCGGCTCCACGCGCAGCGCCAGGATCACGCCGCCCACCCCGGTCACCGGGGCCTGGACCAGCATGTTCAGGCTGAAGAAGACCAGCATCTGCACCTGCTGGACGTCATTGGTGGAACGGGTGATCAGCGAGGGGGTGCCGAATTCGGCGAGTTCGCGCGGGGAGAAGGAGCTGACACGCCCGAACACCGTCGAACGCAGATCCTTGCCGACCCGCATCGCGGAGCGCGCGGCGAAGTAATTCGCCACCACCAGCGCGATGATGTTGCCGAAGGAGATGACCAGCATCAGTCGGCCGAGCTGCCAGATCACGGGCACATCAGCCTTGGCGACACCATCATCGATGATGTCCGCGTTCAGGGTGGGCAGGTAGAGCGCAGCCAGCACGCCGACGATCTGGAAGAGCACCACGAGGAGCACCCAGATCCAGTACGGCTTCAGGCCCCTCAGCACCAGGCGCAGCAGGGTCACAGGATTCCTTCCGAAGGGCCGACGGCGCCGGGCACGGACCTGTCGACCCGGGAAGCATAGGCTTTCCCGGCGTCTCACCGCATCCGACTTAGGGCGGATCCGCGCAGGGCGGAACAGTCGGACGGAACGGTGGGGTGGAACCGGGATCCGGGGCCGACGGGCGGGGTCGGGCGCGCGTGCGCGACGGTCGGACGCCCGTGGACGGGGACCGGCCGCACGTGGCGGCGACCACCTCTCCCCCTGCCCGCCCAGAGGTGTCGTCTACCGTGGGGCGGGTGAATCGACCAGTCCAACGCCTCATCATCATCGCGCTCGCGGTCCTGCTGGTGGTCCCCCTCGGAGTGATGGGGATCGGTCAGCTGATGGGGCCGGGCGCTGAACAGCAGACGGCCGAGAACTCGCAGAGCGCTGAGAGCCCGGAGGACCGGCCGACCGCGGACCCCGCCGCGCAGCCGCCGCGCCCCGAGCTGCCCCGCCCCGCCGAGCCCGCCGGACTCACGGAGCAGAGCGCCGAGGGCGCACAGGCCACACTCACCTACCTGCTCGAGTCCTACGACTACATGATGAGCAGCGGCGATGTCTCCGTCTGGGAGGACTCCATCGATCCCAACTGCCAGGTGTGCGTGAGCTTCCTCAGCAATGCAGAGACGCTCGCCGCGCAGGGCGGCTATCTCGTGGACGGGGCCTTCGTGATCCACTCGACGTCCTTCGAGGGCACCGGCGAGCCTCCGGCCACCGGGACCGTGGTCGCCGACTTCGCCCAGGAGGAGTCCATTCTGGTGGACGACCCGGACCTGCAGGCCACTCAGCTCACCGAGGTGACCGGCCAGCTGATCGCCACCATCGCCTGGGACGGTGAGCGCTGGCGCATCACCGACATGAGCATCGCTCCTCCGGCCGATGAGACCGGCGGGCCAGTCGGGCCCTCCGACTCCGGCGGGGCCGGCGGCGCAGGCGGGGCGGGAGGCTGAGCCCCAGGCTCCACGCTCCGCCAGCCCACTGAACCTCTCGTCCGCCAGCCACCCTCTCCACGCCTCTCCCACCCCTCTCTCCACCACTTTTTGGGCACCTCTCTCCACCCCTCTCTGGGCGCCTCCCTCCGCACCTCTCTTGGCTACTGGCAGGTATCCCCTCTGAACTGTCACTTCGGGGCCCTCTCACCGACAGCTGAGAGGGGATGCTCCGGACAGATCACGTCGATCCCCTCTCTACTGTCGCCTGCACGCTCGCCAAGCGACAGCTGAGACGGGACGCCACGTCACACCCGGTCGTCACGCCCTGGTGGGCTCCCTTGCCCTCAGCCTCGCCCTGGGCTGTGCTGGGCTCGGCTGGGCTGGGATGGGCTGGACTGGGCTGGGCTGGGCTGGGCTGGACTGGACCGGGCACCTGTCCAGGGTCCGTTCCTCCCCAATCCGGGAATGTGGATGGCGCAGAGGCACTGCCCACCTCCGAAGGCACCCTGAGGACATGACGCCTCGACCGGCTCCGCTCCCCGCCTCGCTTCAGTGGCGTGTCTTCACCCGCACTGAGGCACTTCGCGCGGGGGTCTCCCCGGAGCGCCTGCGGCGCAAGGACCTCACCGTGCTCCGGCCGGGTTGCTCTCTCGCACGGGCTGGAAACTCACGGAGCAAGACATCGCCGCCGCGATCTGCCGGGAGGACCCGGCTGCCGTAGTCGTCGGCCTCTCCGCCGCGCGGATGCAGAGCTTCCCGCTCTCTCTCGACCCAGAGTCCTGGTCATCCAGCAGTCCGGTGCACTTCTCCATATCCGGTGGGCGTGCGGGTTCCGATGAGGTCGTCCGCTGGCACGAGTTCGTCCTCGATGCCGCTCAGGTGCGCTCGGCGAGGTACCGGCTCGCGCCGGAACCTGACGGTTCCGAGCTCCCGTTGGCACAGGTGCGGTTGACGACCCGTGCCCGGACCTGGCGTGATCTGGCCGCCGCACTCCCCCATTTATGGCTGGTCGCGATCGGAGATCACCTGGTGCGGATTCCGCGTCCCGGCCTCGAGCAGGGGAGAACCGAACCCTGGTGCACGATCGAGGAGCTGCGCCAGCTCTGCACCGGCCGTCATGCCGCAGCGCTGCGTCGGGCTCTCGAGGACGTGCGCATCGGCGCCGGCTCCCCGCGGGAGACTCTTCTCCGCATGGCGTTCGCCCGCGCGGGGCTGCCGACGCCGCAGCTCAATGTCCCGCTGATCGGGACGGACGGGGTGTCGCGTCATGAGCCGGATTTCCTCTGGCCCGAGTATCGCGTCTGCGTCGAGTACGAGGGCCAGGGAAAGGGAAAGTTGCAGGGTCACAACGACCCGAAGCAGATCGAGAGGGACATCGAGCGCGCTCGCCGTGCGGCCCAGGCGGGGTGGCTGGAGGTGCGGCTGTACAGCAAGGACGTCGGCGAGGACTGCGCGAGCGCCCTCCGCATTGTCCGCGAGGCGCTGTCCGCCCGTGGGTGGCGCCCATAGGTGGCGGACTCCGTTCGTACGCACGGCGCACCCACCCGCGTCGGCGACAGGGTCGGGGTCGGCGAGGGCGACGGCGACGGGGTCGGCGACGGGGTCGGCGACGGCCATCCCATCGATCCCCTCTCTGCTGTCGCCGGAGCACTTGCCAAGCAACAGCTGAGAGGGGACCGGGGGTGATGCCTACGTCCTGGGGTGATGCCTACTTGATGCCGCTCATCATCACTCCACGCACGAAGTACCGCTGGAGGAAGATGAACACGAGCAGGGCGGGGATGAACATGACCACGGCCGAGGCCATCAGGGTCGCGAGGGAGACGTTCTGCTCCTGGAGGCTGTTGAGTCCGACGGTGAGGACGTAGTTGTCGGGGGACTGCTGGGCGACCAGGGGCCAGAGGAAGTCGTTCCAATGCCACAGGAACACGAAGGTCCCCAGGGTCGCGAGGATCGGTTTGGTCTGGGGCAGGATGATCGACCAGTAGACCCGCAGCTCTCCAGCACCGTCGATCTTCGCCGCGTCGATCAGCTCATCGGGGATGTCCTGGATGAACTGACGCATCAGGAACATCGCCTGCGCGTTGGCGACGGTGGGCAGGATCAGGCCCCACATCGAGTCCAGGCCACCGATCTGGCCCACCAGCAGGTACTGCGGGATGATCGTGAGCTGGTACGGGATCATCAGCATCGCGATGAACACCCAGAAGATCACCTCGCGGCCCAGGAACTTCTTCTTCGCGAAGGCGTACCCGGCCATCGAGGCGAACAACAGCACCAGCACCACCGAGACCACCGCGTAGATGGTGGTGTTCACCGCCCAGCGCGGGATGTGAGAGCTGCGCAGCGCCTGCCGATACGCCTCCAGCGACAGGTCGGTGTTGAAGAAGATGTCGGGGACCTGCACCGGGATCCCCGGGTGCAGGGAGATGATCACCATCGCCAGGAACGGGAACAGCGTCACCAACCCGATCACCGCGAGCGGGATATGGATCAGATGCTTCCGGGCCCGCACTCCCAGCGGTGCCCGCCGGCGCAGCCCCGGCCCGCGACGCCCGCCAGCACCTGCAGCGCTCGAAGCAGTGGAAGTGTTCGAAGTGGTGGAAGTAGAGGTCATGAGTTGTTCCCTCCCACGAGGCGGCGCTGGATCAGGGACAGCACCAGCGTGATCACCAGCAGCACCACACCCACGGCGCTGGCATACCCGAACTCGAAGTATCCGAAGCCCTGGTCGAAGATCATGAAGGTCATGGTGTAGGAGCCGCGGGCAGGGCCGCCACCGGTCATCACGTAGATGATGTCGAAGGCCTGGAAGCTCTTGACGGTCTCCAGCACCAGCACGAAGAACAGCGCCGGCTTCAGCAGCGGCAGCGTGATGTATCGGAACCGCTGCCAGGCCGAGGTGCCGTCGAGCTCCGCGGCTTCGTAGTAGTCCGGCGGGATCGCGAGCATCCCCGCGAGCAGGATCAGCATGTTGTAGCCGAAGCTGCCCCACGCCGCGACCAGCGCCAGAGCGGGCAGGACCAGCACCTGATGCTGGAGCCAGGAGCCCAGCTCCACCCCGAGCAGGCCGAGGGTCTCATCGATCGGGCCGCCACCGGAGAACAGCCACACGAAGATGATCCCCGAGATCACCGGCGAGGTCACCACCGGCAGGAAGAACAGCGCCCGGTAGAACGACATCCCCCGCATCGTGCGGTTGCACAACTGCGCCATGAACAGCGACAGCACCACCGACAACGGGATCGCCAGCACCGCATAGATCGCGGTGACCTGCAGCGAATGCCAGAACACATCGTCCTGGAACAGGCGCGTGAAATTCTCCAGCCCCACGAACTTGAACCGCCCCGACAGCGAGAAGTCACCCAGGCTCAGCACGATCCCGTAGAGCGCCGGGATGATGCGGAACGCCAGGAAGAACGCCACATACGGGAAGATGAACGCATACGCGATCAGCGCCCCACGGGACGTTGCCAGCTCCCGCCATGACGCCACCCGAGGCGTGACGACAGAAGGCTCGACGTCGTCGGCCGGGGTATCGGTGGTGCCGGGTGCCACGGACGTGGACATGCGGCTCCTCTCAGGACTGCGGCGCGCCGGGCACGTGGTGCTCGTGCACGTGGTGCTGGTGTGCCCGGCGCGCGGATCGGGTGTGGTCAGCCTCGCGCGAGCAGCTCGTTGACGGTGGTCTCCATGGTGTCGAGCGCCTCCTGCGGGTCCTTGCCCTGCAGCAGCACCGCCTGGATCTCGGGCTTCATCACGTCGATGATCTCCCGGGCCTTGGGGTGGATGATGCCGGCGTTGACCACGTCGAGGTACTGCTCGAACTCCGCGACCTGCTCATCGTCGTCATGGATCCCGGTGACGTCGGTGCGCGGGGAGTAGTAGACGAACTCCGAGCACACGAACTCGATGAAGTCGGGCTCGGTGAGGTGGTGGACCCAGGCGGCCGCGGCCTCGGGAGCCTCGGTGGTGTTGAAGATCGACAGTGCGCCGACGGAGCCGATCGCGACCTGCTCCTTGTACGTCAGCGGCGGCAGGATGGTCAGCGGATCCTTGAGCACCGCGCGGACCGAGCCGATGTTGCTGCCCATGCTGTACGCGACCTTGCCCTGGGCGAGGTCGGTCTGCTCGAAGGGGAGCACCACGCTGATCGGCTCTTTGGGTGCCCAGCCGTTGTCGACGATCTCCTTGACGAACTCGAGCGCCTCGAGGCCCTCGGGGCTGTTGAAGGCCGCGGTGCTCATGTCCTCGCTGAGCACCTCTCCACCGGCCTGCCAGAGGTACATGTAGTAGTTGTGGTTCAAAGTGGCGTCGCCGCTGTACTCCAGCAGGTAGTAGTCCTTCTCCTTCGCGGCGGCGCCCACGGCGCGCAGCTCGTCCCAGGTGGTGGGCCCCTCCATGCCGATCTCGTCGAGGACCTTCTGATTGGCGAAGGTCTGCGAGGCCTGCATCAGGATCGGGGCAGAGTAGAGGGAGCCCTCGTAGGTCATCGCTTCGAGCGAGGCGGGGACGAAGGCGCTGTCCCAGTCGTCGCGCAGATCATCGAGGTTCACGAGCAGGTCCTCGACGGCGAAGCGGGGCACGAAGTCGGGGTTGAAGTAGACGACGTCCGGGGCGTTGCCGCCGCTGATCGCGGTGGTCAGCTGCTCCTCGCGGTTGGCCCAGGGCTGCTGGACCACCTCGACGGTGACGTTGGGGTACTTCTCCTTGAAGGAGTCGACGTAGGGCTGGTAGGACTCGGCACTCGCGGAGTCGCTCAGCGGATAGATCCACATGACGATCGAGCCGGAGATGTCTTCCGAGCTCTCCGGCGGGGCCTCCGCGGTGTCACTGCCGCCACCACCACAGGCGGCCAGTCCGAGCGCGGCGGCGCCGGCTGCGCCGACACCCAGGGCGCTGCGGCGAGAGATTGTGTCGACCATGTCTCCTCCTTGAAACAGGCGGGTCACCGCCGGGCGGCAGGTGATGTGTCCCGGGACGTGCGTTCGGCCATCGACTCGTCGGGAGTGGCAGGGAGCGACAGCGACCCGGCAACGATGACGGCAGCCGACGACGGCGGCAAACGATTTCTATACGCTAGCCGGGGATGTGACCCAGGTCAACAACGAAGAGATCACGAGAGGGTCAAGCCGCGGCGGCGGCTGACTCAGCCAGCGGGACCGGACTCAGCCAGCGGGGCCGTACTCAGCCAGCGGTGTCTGACTCAGACAGCGGTGCCCGGCTCTCCCGTCGGCCGATAGAGGAAGACGTCGGTGCGGTACGGGACCCCGACCACGTCCCCGGGGGCATGGCCCAGGTGCTCGTGCAGATACCAGTCGAGGTTCGCGAGCACCTTCGACCGGCGCTCCTCGGGGGCGGTGATGACGTAGCTGCGGGTGCGGGCCAGATCGATGACGTCCTGCGTGGGCATCGGGTCCTCCCAGCGGTGCAGGCTGCGCCCGGTGAGCTCGAGGCCTGGTCCGACGGTGGGCAGGAAGTCCTCGCGGTGGATGTCGCCGGCGTGCATGATCCGGGAGAGGCGATGGACCCAGGGGATCGTCACATCGAGCATGTTCCACACCAGCGCGAGCACGCCCCCGGGCGCCATCAGCCGCACTACTTCGGCCGACGCCGCTTCGGCATCGAACCAGTGCCAGGCCTGGGCGACGGTGATCAGCGCGGCGGAGCTCGCGGGCAGGCCCGTGTCCTCCGCAGGGGCCACGCGGGTGGTGACGGCACGGCCAGCGAACGGGGGCGGGCCCGTCGGCCTGCGGCGCAGTGCGGTCTCGAGCATGGCGGGGCTGGTGTCCACAGCGGTGACGTCCAGCCCTCGTCCGGCAAGCGCCCAGGACAGCTTCCCCGTCCCGGCACCGAGGTCGATCGCACGCACCGCGGTACTGCCGGGAGGCGCCGCGACCTGGGCGAGGAACACGTCGAGCACGGCGTCCGGATAGCCGGGGCGCAAGCGGTCATAGTCCTCACCCTGCTCCTGAAAAGCGGCGGCGAGCGCCCTCTTCCGCTCGGCGCTGCCGAAGCGGGGCGCGTCGCGCGAGGAGATCGGGGGGACCGGCGGGTTCCGCGGATCGGACGAGTTCAGCGCATCAGGCACGACCGAATCCTAGGACCTCGCCGTCGGTGGGGAATCGCGCCCGCGCAGCACGAGCCTGCTCAGTACGTGTCCTGGGACATCCCGGCGGCGAGGGCCAGCACGGCAGTGGCGAGCGCCAGGGCGAGGCAGGGCAGCACGAGCACCCAGCCTCGCACCCCGCGTCGGCGCACGAGCCCCCATCCCCCGAGCGCGAGGGCGATGGCCGCGAGGAGGAGGGCGAGGGCACCGAGCGGCGTGAGCAGCAGAGAGGGCAGGTGCCAGTCATGATGTTCGGTGGCCACTGTCGAATCTGGCGCCGGCAAGTAGTACGTGACGCGGGCGGATTCGAAGACGAGCGCCGTGACCACGCCCGACCACGCGGCGCCGAGCGCGCCCAGCACGATCGACAGTGCAGCGAAGACGGTGCGGCGCCGCGACGTCACCCCAGGCACAGACGCCACCCCAGGCTCATGAGGACTCTCGAGGTGCTCCGCGCTCACTGCTCTGCTCCCCCGGGTCGATGGCGATTGCTGCTGCGTCGTGGGACCCGGTGGGCCGGACGCCTCGGGACGCTGCCATGGGGAGTTCTCCCCCTGGTGGCGGCCCTCTCCCCGCCATACTCTAGCGACCGAGGAGAAGGGGGACGTCGATGAACGCATTCCTCGGCGCGCAGACCGAGCAGCTTCGTGATGCCGGAGGGTCGATCGGAAGAGGTGCCGGAGACCTGGACCGGCTCTTCGAGGGACTCAGCGTCTCGATCGACAGGGTCGGATGGATCGGCGAGGACGCGGAGACGTTCCGGCAGATGTGGCACGCCCAGGTCGGACCGGCCTTCACGGCCTGCGCCGATCATCTTCGGCGCCGGAAGGACGAGCTGGCGAGCCATGCCGACGAACAGGATGCCGCCTCCGACGCCGACCCGGCTGGAGGTCCCGGGGGCGACGGGGAGGGATGGTCGCAGAGGGGTGACGGCACGTCCTCGGGATATCGGGGCGAGTCCAGCAATGAGGACGGGAGCCGGACGGAACTGCATCCCGAGGACCGGGAAGGGGACCCGGAGATACCTCCGGGGATCGAGGACTGGGACAAGTCCGACCCCAACGCGGAGAATGGGCATCACGCGCCGGACCAGGACATCGATCTCGACGACAGGCCCTTCAGCGTCGATGACATCAACCAGCGCGGCATCGGGGACTGCTGGTTCCTCGCTTCGCTCGGCGCCACGGCCCGCGCCGACCCCGCCTGGCTCCGGGAGCAGATCTCCGACAACGGCGACGGGACCTACACGGTGACCATGTATCACGAGGGGGAACCTGTGGAGATCACCGTCGAGGGCACGTTCAACGCCGCCGGAACCAAGGGCGGGGACGGCCAGCCGAACTGGGCCTCGATCTACGAGAAGGCGGCGGCGGAATACATGGGAGGTTCGTACGGAGACATCGTCGCGGACCAGCCGGAGCTCGCTCTCGAGATGATCACGGGCAACGACGCCCGCTATGCCGACGGCGCGACTCTCGAGGACATCCAGGGGTATCTCGAGGACGGTCCTGTCGTCGTCGACACGAAGGTCGAGGAGAACGGATGGTGGATCTTCGAGAGGGATCACGTCGAGGCCGACAACATCGTCCCGAACCACTCGTATGTGGTCGATGCGGTCGAGATGCGGGAGCACCCGCCCGGTTCCGGCACCATGGAGCAGATGATCAGGGTGCAGAACCCGTGGGGCCCGAATGCTCAGGTGAACGAGAATCCCGGAGGGAGCCTGTGGCTGACGGAGGCCGAGTTCCAGGAGAACTTCCGCCGCACGAACTATGTCGACGCACCGACCGCCGGAGAGTGAGGAGACGATGATGGAGTTCATCGATCACCCGCAGGGCACCCAGGCCATGCTCGGCAGCACCCTGGTGGGGATCATGCAGGTCGGACACACTGGCGAGAGGTCAGTGGTCCGGGTGATGATCCGCAGTCGGGATGGCGACCTGATCGTCACCGCCTTCGAGGGCGACGAGATCGCCATACCGGGCGATGGTTCCGCTGTCGTCGGCCCGGCCAGCGCGCCGGACGGGACCAGCGCACGATGGCGGATCGCACTGGCGCATCGGCCGTCTCCGATGCCCTGAGCCGAGGTCACGGCACGGCACGGCACGGCACGGCACGGCACGGAGCATCCGCCGCGTCAGCGCTCGCTGCGGTGCGCGACCCAGGAGCGGTGCAGCCCCGCGTAGATCCCGCCCTCGAGGGCGACGAGCTCGGCGTGGGTGCCGTGCTCGGCGAGGTCACCGCCGTCGAGCACCATGATGCGGTCGGCGCGCTCCGCGGTGGAGAGCCGGTGGGCGATGGTGATCGTGGTGCGGCCGCGGGCGAGGCCGTCGATCGCCTGCTGCAGGCGCACATCCGCCGCGGGGTCGACGGCGCTGGTGGCCTCGTCGAGCACGATGATGTCGGGGTCGGCGAGGTAGGCACGGGCGAGCGCGACCAGCTGCCGCTCGCCGGCGCTGAGGGATTCACCGCGCTGGCCGACGGGGGTCTCGAGCCCCTCGGGCAGCTCCGCGGCCCAGGTCGCCAGGCCCAGCTCCTCGAGCGCCTGCCGCATGTCCTCGGTGGTGGCGTCGGGTCTGCCGTAGAGCAGGTTCCCGGCGACCGAGGTGTCGAAGAGGAAGCCCTCCTGGGGGACCATGATCACGCGGGCGCGCAGGGAGTCGTAGGGCACCAGGTGCAGGGGGACCCCGCCGATGAGGATCTCGCCGCTCGCGGGGTCCATCATGCGGGTCAGCAGCTTGGCGAAGGTGGTCTTGCCGCTGCCGGTCTCGCCCACGATCGCGATCCGGGAGCGGGCAGGGATCGCCACGTCGATGCCGTGCAGCACCTCGGGGCCGGTGGGGTACGCGAAGCGCAGATCGCGGATCTCGATATCGAGCAGACCCTGCGGCAGCGGGGTCGCGCCGGGGACGGGTGCGCGGTGATGCCCGGTGTGGGGATCCATCGCACCGGCGGGGTCGGCGACATCGGCCGGGGTGTCGAGCACGCCGAGCACGCGCCGCCAGCCGGCCACCGCGTTCTGCGCCTCGGAGAGCATCTCGATGCCCATCCGGACGGGCTGGCTGAACAGGGAGACGAGGAAGACGAAGGCGATCACGCCGCCGGCGGTGAGGTCGGCGCCGGGCAGGTCGATGCCGAGCGCGCCGGTGCCCAGCACGATGCCGACCACGACCACCACGGCGGTGGCGAGCCCGTCGGCCGTCTCCGAGAGGAAGAAGGACGCGGACTGGGGCTTCAGCACCGCGAACTGGGCGTTGCGCACCTCGCCGATGCGTCCCACCTGGGAGGCGCGGGTGCTCTCCTCGGTGCCATAGGCGCGCACGGTGGCGGAGCCGACGAGGGACTCGGAGACGGCGCCCAGCATCTCGCCGACGTTCGTGCGCACCCTCTGGTATCGGGCGCGGATGCGCTTCTGCAGCGAGCCCATGATGACCAGGATCGGCAGGTAGCAGATCCAGACGGCGAGGGCGAGCGGCCAGGAGTAGAAGGCCATCACCCCGGTGGCCAGGACGAGCTGCATGCTCATCACCACCAGCATGATGCCGCCGAAGCTCATGAACTGGCTGACGGTGTCGACGTCGCTGGTCACGCGGGAGACCAGCGCGCCGCGCTGCTCGGTGCCCTGGGTGAGCAGGGACAGATCGTGGATATGGCGGAAGGCGCGCTTGCGCAGGGTGGCCAGGGAGTGCTCGGCCAGGCGGAACAGGCGCCGGTTCATCAGCACGTTGCAGGAGGCGGTGACCAGCAGCACCAGGGCCGCGAGGCCGGCGGCGCCGGCGACGAAGGCGACGTCGGGCGTCTCCGGGGCGATGATCCCGCGGTCCAGGATCGACTGCACCGCGATCGGCACCACCACCTTGCCGGCGGTCGCGACCACGGCCAGCAGCAGGGTGATCCAGAGCCCGCGCAGCAGCTCAGGGGTGAGCGCGAGGCCGCGGCGGATGGTGGCGATCGCCCCCTCGTCGGTGGTGGTCTCGCTGCCGAGTGCGGAGGAGCCGGGGGCGGTCATCGGTCGCTCTTCTCATCGGTCTCGACGCCGGATTCGACGGCGGGCTGCAGCTCGACGGCGGGGAGGGCGCCGGTGCGGATGGGCACCTCGCACTCGCCCTCGTCGGCCCCTGATTCCTCGTGGCGATGACGGCCGACGGCGCCGTGGATCGCGATCGCGCCGGTGACGGTGCGCTCCCGCTCGGCGGGCACGGCGACCGCGGGGTCGGGACCGTCGCTGGGCTGCGGGGCGGAGGCTTCGAGCAGGTTGTGGGAGATCGCGGCCTCGTCGTAGGCGTCGACCAGGGCGCGGTAGCCGGTGGAGCGGGTGCGCAGCTCCTCGTGGGTGCCGGTGTCCGAGACGCGGCCGTGGTCGAGGAAGACGACCTGGTCGGCGAGGGAGATGGTGGATTTGCGGTAGGCGATCAGCAGCAGGGTCGACTCGGTCATCTCGCGGCGGATCCCGTCGAGGATGGCGAGCTCGACGCTGGGGTCGCAGGCGCTGGTGGCGTCGTCGAGGATCAGCAGCCGGGGCCTGCGGGCGAGGGCCCGGGCGAGCGCGATGCGCTGGCGCTGACCGCCGGAGAGCGAGCCGCCGCGCTCCCCCAGCTCGGTGTCCAGGCCGTCGGGGAGGGCGTCGACGAAGGTCTCGGCCTGGGCGACGCGCAGCGCCCAGCGCACGGTCTCCTCGTCGAGGTCCTCGCCGAGGGTGACGTTCTCGCGCACGGTCGCGTCGAACACGAAGGCCTGCTGGAGCACGAGGGCGACGTCCGCGGTGAGGGCGTCGGCGGTGAGGGTGCGCAGCTCGGCGCCGTCGAGGCTCACGCTCCCGGTGGTCGGTGCGACCAGGCCCGCGGCCAGCAGCGCGAGGCTGGACTTGCCGGAGCCGGTCGCGCCGACGACGGCGAGCACACGGGTGCCGGCGTGCGGGTCGGCGTGCAGGCTGACGTCGTGCAGGGCATGGCCCTTGCGCACCGCGAGACTCGCGCCGTCGACGCCGCGGCCGAGGATCACCTGGGACGGGTCGTCGAGGTAGACGAAGGAGACGCGGTCGATCTCGAGCACGCCTGGGCCGTCCGGGAGCGGGTCCGGGCCGTAGGTGCGCTCGTCGGCCACGTCGAGGATCTGCTGGACGCGGCCGCCGCCGACGACGGTGCGGGAGAGGTCGCCGAGCACCCAGCCGAAGGAGCGGATCGGCAGGGACATCAGCGTGAACAGGTAGGCGACCTCGACGAGCTGGCCGGTGGTGAGGTGCCCCTCCCCGATCCGCCAGGCGCCGAGCACGGCGACCGCGAGGATGCCGAGGTTGGGGAGGGCGTCGATCGCCGGGTCGAACCAGCCGCGGATGTAGCCGAAGCGGATTCCCGTCTCCCGCAGGTCGTCCGCGGCGCGGGTGAACCGCTTCTCCTCGACGTCCTCGCGGCCCAGCGACTTCACGACGTTCGCGCCGTCGAAGGACTCGTGGGCGATCTCGGCGACCTCGGCGCGCAGCTGCTGGGAGCGCATGGCGATGGGGGTCGCGAAGCGCTGCAGCATCACGTTGAGGATGATCAGCAGCACGATCAGGGCGAGCATGATCAGCAGGATCATCGGGTCGATGCGGGCCACGACGATCGTCGCGTAGACCAGCATCACGATGGTGGACAGCGCGAAGGGGAAGGGCGCCATCGCGAAGAACGTCGCCTCGACGTCGGAGTAGACGGAGGAGAGCAGGGTGCCGGTGGCCTGGCGGCGATGCCACAGCAGCGGCACCTTCGCGTACACCTCGACGATCCGTTCGCGGTAGAGGCGGAAGAGGTCGAACTGGGTGGCGGCGGCGAAGATGCGGCGGGCCATCACGGTCACGGCGCGGGCCACGGCGATGCCGAGGATCGCGAGGCCGCCGCCGATGATCAGGGCGGGTGCCGCCTCGCCGCGCTCGAAGGAGGGCACGATGACGTGCTCGGTGACGCGGCCGATGACGGCGGAGGTCCCGATCTGCAGCAGGGCGAAGGCGACCGCGCCGAGCACGGCGAGCAGGAACCAGCGCCGCTGCTCCCAGGAGCCCTTCAGCAGGCGCTTCAGGCCCGGGATGAGGACGGCGGGGTGCTGGCGCTGGGTGGGCGCGGTCATACGGTCACGAAGTGGACGACGACCGCGATCGCGAAGGTGATCGTGGAGAGCATCGCGAGGGAGAACTCGATGAGGATGCCGGTGCCGAGCGCCTTGATCGCCACCCACGCGGAGGTGAAGCCCTGCTTCCAGTCCTTCTGGCGCAGCGCCTCGCTGACGTACAGACCGATCAGGAACCCGATCGGCAGGCCCAGGAAGGGGATCACGAAGATGCCGACGATGCCGGCGGCGATGCCCACATAGACCGGCCACATCGGCACCTCGGCGGCGTGCAGCCGTTTCCCGGTGAGGACATAGCTGGTGGTCATGCCGATCGCTCCGAAGATCAGCACGAGCGCGAAGGCGACCCACGCGGGCCACCCTCCCACCACGATCGCCCAGATCAGGGTCGCGATCACGAGGGTGATGGTGCCGGGCAGCACGGGCACGACGATGCCTGTGAGGCCCACGATGTAGGCCAGTCCGACCAGGACCGTCACGATGATCTGGACGGTCAGGGAGTCCACCACGGTTGTCCTCCAAGGTGTTCAGGGATGGGGGCGGTGCGCAGCGCGGGACGGCGCGCGGGACGGGGCGGGCCGGGAAAGCGTCTGCACGCCCTCGTCCATCCTATAGGGAACGGCCGACGGTCATACGCGGAGCGCCCCTGCGATCAGGGCAGCCGCACCACCTGGCCGGCCCACGCGAACCCGCCCCCGAAACCGATCAGCAGCGCCGTGGCCCCGGCAGGGATCCGCCCGGTCTCGCGCAGCCGGGAGATGGCCAGCGGGATGGTCGCGGCGGAGGTGTTGCCGGAGGTGATGATGTCGTCCGCGACCACGGCGTCCTCCCGCAGGCCGAGGGCGGCGGCGAGCGGCTCGATCATCCGCAGATTGGCCTGGTGGGGGACGAACACGTCGATGTCCTCGATGCCGAGGCCCGCCGCCTCGACGATCCGTCGGGCGATGCCGGGCGCCTCGCGCAGCGCCCAGCCGAGCACCTGGCGGCCCTGCTGGGCGAAGTAGGGTCCCTCGCCAGCGGCGTCGGCATTGATGGTGACGGCGTCGGCCAGCTCGGGCTCGGTGCCCCACACGACGGGGGCGATGCCGGGCTCCTCGCTCGCGCGCAGCACCATCGCGCCCGCCCCGTCGGCCGTGAGGATGCAGGTGGCGCGGTCGGTGTAGTCGGTGAAGGCGGAGAGCTTCTCAGCGCCGATCACCAGGGAGACCGCGGAGGCGCCGGTGCGGATCGACATGTCGGCGACGGCGAGGGCGTGCTCGAAGCCGGAGCAGGCCGCACCCACCTCGAAGGCGGCGGGGGCGGGGATGCCGAGCGCCTGGGCGACGCGGCCGGCGGCGCTCGGTGAGCGCTCCTCGTTCGAGCAGGTCGCGACGATGATCTGGGTGACCTCGGAGGGGTCCACGCCGGCGTCGGCGAGGGCGGCGCGGGCGGCGGCGGTCGCCATCTCCGGCACCCCTTCGCCCGCGGCGGCGATGCGTCGGGACTCGATCCCGGTGCGCTGTCGGATCCATTCGTCATTGGTCTCGACCAGCTGCTCGAGTTCGTGATTGGTCATCACGCGCTCGGGCCGGTAGTGGCCGGTCCCCACGATCTGCGAACCGGGGCTCAGGGGCGCCGCGCGGAGGGCGGGACGCGGTGCATCAGGGGATGAGGACATGTCGGCTCCTGCAGGATCGTGGCGGACCGGTGCGGCCCGCGCCCAGCAGGAGACCTTACGGTGCTGTCGTGAACGAGTTGATGCGGCTGGCCCTGGTGGGCATCGCGGGCGGACTCGGCGTCTTCGCCGTGATCCTGCTGCCCGCGATGGGGCTGCAGCGACGGCGCTTCGGGCGGGTGCGGCCCTCCCGGCTGACGGCGGTGGCGGCGATCTGCGTCTACACGATGAGCCTCGCCGGGCTGACGATCGCCCCTGCCTATGACGTGGCGACCACCTGTCGCAGCCGCTCGGGCGGTGCTCTGCGGCTGGACCCCTTCCATTCCCTCTCCGAGCTGCTGGGGATGCAGCGCGGCGGCGCCGGGCTGCTCGAGCTCGCCACCAGCTTCCCGGTGCTGCAGATCCTCATGAACATGGCGCTGTTCGTGCCCCTGGGGCTGATCCTGCGGGGCGTCTTCCGCCAGGACACCACCACCTCGCTCGCCCTCGCCGTGCTGCTGTCAGCGCTGATCGAGCTCACCCAGTACACCGGCGCGTTCGGGATCTATCCCTGCGGCGTGCGGATCGCGGACATCGAGGATCTGCTGAGCAACGCCGCCGGGGCCTGGGTCGGGGCGCTGCTCGCTCCGCTGCTGACGCGCTTACGGGTGCCGCTGTTCGCGAGGGAGGAGCGGCGGCGGGAGGCAGACGGCGACGGGGACGACGGCAGCGACACGGCCGACGGCACCGACGAGGTCGAGGACCTGTTCCGCCACGGTTTCTGATCGGGCGACCTGGGACCATCTGGTCCGTCAGGGACGTTCAGCGTCGTGCGGGCGGCCCGACCTCCAGCAGTCGAGGGTCCACCGCGCCGTCGAGCCAGGTGAGCAGGACGTCGTTGAACAGGCCGACGTCCTCGATGTTCCAGATGTGGTGCATCTTCGGGGCCAGGCGAAGCTGCGCCTGGGGTGCGGCGCGGCCGAGCAGGGCGAGGGAGTCGCGGAACACCGACGGGTCGTGCTCGGCAGCGATGGCGAGGATCCGTCCCGAGCCCGGGTTCAGACCAGCTGGAATGCCGCCGGTGAACAGCTCGGTCGTGAGCGCCGACATGCTCTCCTTGCGCAGGGTGAGCCCGTGGGAGACGAGCTGTTCCCGCCCTTCTGCATCGAGCCCGTAGGCCTTCGCCTGCAACTCCCAGAACCAGCGAGCGTCCCAGAGCGCGATCTGCAGGCGGCTGAGGGCGCGAGCGGTGCGGCCGACGGGAGCGAGGATCGCACCGGTCGCGAGTGTCGAGCGGACGCGGTCCGGGTGACGTGCGACCACCCGCAGCGCCGTGACCGCACCGAGGGAGAGGCCGACGAGGTGGAAGGGCTCGGCGACCCCGAGCTCGTCGGCCCGGGCGATCACTCCGTCTGCCACAGCATCCAGACCCGGCCAGGTCTCGGCGGCGCGATGACCGAATCCGGGGAGGTCCAGGGCGAGCACCACGCGGTCATCGAGCGCACCCAGCTGTTCGGTCCACATCCAGTTCGCGACGGTTCCGCCGTGCAGGAGCACGACGGGTGCGGCTGACCCTGGTCCGAGGGGAGGGTGGAGTTCGGGGAAGGTGGTCACGGTAGTGATCTCTCGGTGTCGTCGAGCCAGCGGAGCTCGGCGCGGGCATGCGTGATGCCGTGGTCGAGGGTGGCGAGGCGCAGGGTCCCGGCGCGGTTCCCCTCGGCCTCGTCCGCGATCTCGGGGCGCATCCCCTCGAACTCGGCGAGCCGCTCGGTCACTGCCGTACGGCGGTCTGCGACGAGTGTGCGCAGGGCGCCGTCATCGAGCTCGTCGGCGAAGAACAGTCGGGCCAGGAAGGGGTGACGGGAGGGCTGCGGCTCCGGGGGCGAGGTCAGCCACAGCGCGAGCGCGTGCCGGCCAGCGTCGGTGAGGCGGTGCTCCTGCCGATCCGGGGCACCGTGGCCGGGGATCGTCTCGACCTCCGCGTAGCCCTCGGCGACGAGGGTGGCGAGGGTGCGGTAGATCTGAGATTTGTCGGCCCACCAGAAGTGCCTCACGGAGGAGTCGAAGTGCCTTTTGAGGTCGTATCCGGTCATCGGGGCGAGGGCGAGGAGCCCGAGGATGATGCGCGAGAGGTTCACACCACTAGTAGACAATGCACCTAGGTGACTTGTCTACTATTGCTGACCGGGCGCCGCACCCCCTCAGGCGGTGATGGTCAGGCTCGAGCGGCTGTCTGCGCCGCGGCGCACGTGGATCTGCTCGGGGATCTGGGCCTTCATGTCGCCGACATGGCTGACGATCCCGATCACGCGGCCGCTCTCGGCGAGCCTGCCCACCTCCCGCACCACGGTCTCGAGGGTCTCGGGGTCCAGGCTGCCGAAGCCCTCGTCGATGAAGAGGGTCTCCATCTGCACTCCCCCGGCCTCGCCCATGACGATGTCCGCCAGGCCCAGTGCGAGGGCGAGGGAGACGAAGAAGGTCTCGCCGCCGGAGAGGGTCTCGGGCACTCGCACCTGGTCGGTGCGGCGGTCCAGGACCAGCAGGTCCAGGCCCGTCTTCTTCGCGCCGCGGGCGCCGGTGTCACGCAGCAGCTCGAGGTCGGAGCCGGAGAACAGGGCGAGGCGGGCGTTGGCGGCCTCGATGACGGCGTCCAGCCGCCACATGAGCACGTAGGTGGAGAGCTGCACGCGCTCTCCGTCGGCCGAGCGGCCGGTGGCGAGGTCGGCGACCCGCACGGTGATGCCGGCGTCCTCGCTGACGCTGCGCACCTGGGCCGAGGCGGTCTCGAGCGCGGTGCGGGCGGCGGCGCCCCGCTCGGAGATGCCGCGCTGGCGGGCGGCGAGACCGGCGGCCTCGGTGGAGGCTGCCTTCGCGAGGGTGAGCTTCTCATCGGCGGCGACCACGGCGGCCTCGGCCGCCTCCTTGGCCTCGTCGCTCGCGGAGACCTCGGCGATGCCCTCTTCTGACATGCCGTCGGTGAGCCGGGACTCGTCGACGGCGCGGGTCTGGACGAGCTTCTGCAGGCGGGTGCGCTCTGCGGGGACGAGCACTGCGGCGCGGACCGCGTCGGGAGTGGCGAATCCGCTGGCGGACAGCGAGGTCACCGCCTCGTCGGCGAGCTCGGCGGCACGCTGCTCGGCCTCGGTGCGGGTGCGCAGCACCTCTCGCAAGGCGGTCGCGGCCCGGGCACGGTCGCTGTGGGCACGGCGACGCGCGGCGATGGAGTCGTCCTCCCCGCGGGCCTCGGTGACCTTGGTGCGGTCGCTCGCGAGTGCGTCGGCTGCGGCGGTGATCTCGGTGCTCTCGCGTTCGACGGCGAGGGCGTCGTCCTGCTTGCGGCGGGTGAGGTGCTCGGTCTCCTCGTCGAAGGCGGCCAGGGCTGTCTCGAGCTCGGCAGCCTTCGTCTCGGCGGCGCGCGCCGCCGTGACCTCGGCCTGCGCGGTGTCGACGGCGGTCTCGGCGGTCTCGGGGGTGAGGTCTCCGGCGGCTTCGCGGAGCCGGGTGAGCTCCTGGCCGGCCAAGGCGTGCGCCTGGTCGGCGCGGGAGTGCGCCGCTTCGGCAGCTTGGCGGGCCTGCTCGGCGACTTCGACCTGCTCGGGACTGACGGCATCGTCAGCAGCCCCTGCCGGGTGGGGGTGCTCGAGTGCGCCGCAGACGGGGCAGGCGTCACCGCCCGTGAGGTCGACGGCGAGCTCGGCGGCGATCCCGGCGAAGCGGCGGCGGCGCAGCTCGGTCTCCGTCGCCGCCCGTTCCTGGGCCGTGCGGAGGGTGGTGGTCGCCTGCTCGCGCAGCGTCTCGACCTTCTTCTCGTGGGCGACAGCAGATGAGGTGGCCTGCTGTCGCTCCTCGGCGGTGCGCAGGGCGAGGCGGGCATCGCCCAGCACGGCGGCGGCTTTGCGGGCTGCGTCCCGCACGGTGATCTGTTCGGTGCGGCGGGCGGGCCGCGCTCCGAGCTGTGCGGTGAGGGCAGCGAGGGCGGTCGTCGCCGCAGTGAGCTGCTCGCGTCGCGCGGCGAGCTTCTGCTCGCGGGCGGGCAGTGCTGTCTCGAGCTCGACGAGATCCTTGAGCGAGCCGGCCGCGGTGGTGGCTTCGTCGGCGGCGGCCATCAGCTTCTCGTCGGCGTCCTCCTCTTCCAGCAGATCCACGAGCTCGCTCTGCTGCGGCCGGGTGGTGCTCGCCAGCTTCGCCAGAGCCTCGACCGCGACGGCCACCCGGGTGGAGGCGGCGTCGCGGCGGCGCAGCACTTCGACGACGGGTCGCGCGGACTCGTCGCGCTGCAGCGAGGTGCGTCCGATCTCGAGGGCGGGCTTCTCCATCGAGAGGCGTGCAGCCAGGGCGTCGAGCTCACGGCGACGATCGATGCGCTTGCGTGCAGCCGTGGCGCTCTCGGCGGCGGTGCGCGCAGCCAGCTCGAACTCGCCTGCCGTCTCTGCAGCGCCCTGTGCGTCGTCAGCCCGCGCGATGACCGCCGCGAGGTGCTCCCCGGCGAGCACCGCCAGCGGTTCCAGCCGCAGCGCCGTCGCATGCTCGTTGAGCACGGCGCTCTGTTCTGTCTCGAGCGCGGTGGCCTCGGTGAAGCGGGCGAGCGCAGTGCCGAGGGTCTGCTGGGCGGCGTCGACCTCTCGCTTGGCCCGCTTCCGCATCTCCTCGAGCTGCTTCTCCACCGCGGCGTAGGTCTCGGTGCCGAAGACGCGCTGCAGCACGGCCTGGCGTTCCCCGGTGCCGGCGCGCAGGAAGCGGGCGAACTCGTTCTGGGGCAGCAGGACGGTCTGGGTGAACTGGTCGCGGGTGAGGCCGACGGCCCGTTGGATCTCGCGGCCCACCTCGTCGATGCGGGTCGCGATCGCTTCAACGCCGCTGCCGCCGCCGGCGGTGTCGGCGATGACATCGGGGATCAGCTGCGGGGAGCCGATCCGCCAGAGCACGGCTTTGGCCTGCTCCTTGGTGGTGCCGGTGCCGCGCAGCTTCTGGCGCTGGAACTCGGGCTGGCGGCGCACCCGGTAGATCCCGGAGGCGGTCTCGAACACCATGTCCACCACGCTCGCCTCGGTAGGGGCGGCGAACTGGGAGCGGATCCGGTCGCTGCTGGTGACAGCGCCAGCGACCTGGCCGTAGAGGGCGTAGACGATCGCGTCGAGGATCGTGGACTTGCCAGAGCCGGTGGGGCCCTCGAGCAGGAACATGCCGCTCGCACCGAGGGCGGCGAAGTCGATCCGGGCGGTGCTCGCGAAGGGACCGATCCCGGTCAGTTGCAGGTGATGGAGCTTCACGAGGCTTCCTTCTGGCGGCGCACCGCGGTGTAGGCGCGGTCCAGGACGTCATGCTCGGCGGCGGTGGGGGCGGCGCCGGTGACGTGGGCGAGGAATTCGTCCATCACCTCGAGCGGGTTCTGCTCGCGGCGCACCACCGGGGTGCCCGCGCGCGCCTCCCTGCCCTCCGGTGCGTACTCGGTCAGCAGCAGGTCGGGGTACGCCTCACGCAACTGTTCCTGCAGGTGGGCGGGGCGAGCCGGGTCGGTGACGATGGCTTTGATCCAGTCGCCGCCGTGCTCGTCGCGCTGGCTGAGGATCTCTTCGAGGGTGCCGCGCAGCTCGGTGAGTGGGCGTGGGACGGGGGTCTGGATCCGTTCTACGGACACTGCCGCTCGGCCGTTATCTCTCGGGGCGCCGAGTTCGACCAGCAGCACGGACTTGTGGTGGTGGCGCTCGGAGAAGGAGAAGGCCAGCGGGGAGCCGGAGTACCAGGCGGGGGCACCGACGGTGCGGGTGAGGTCCTGGCAGCCGTGAAGGTGGCCGAGGGCCAGATAATCGATCCCGCCTAGCACCCCCGCGGGGACGGAGTCGACGCCGCCGACTGCGAGGTCGCGTTCGGAGTCGCTGGCCTCGCCACCGGTGACGAAGGTGTGGGCGAGCACGACGATGCGGGCGCCGGGGTGGGCGGCGGCGCGCTCGTGGACGCGGTCCAGTGCGGCACGGGTGACGGCCTCGTGACTGCGGGCCAGCGGCGGCTCCCCCTCGCCGACCAGCTCGGTGCGCGCACGGTCAGGTTCGAGATAGGGCAGGCCGAAGAAGAGCACCTCGCCGTGCTCGTCTTCGACGCTCACGGGGTGCTCGATGCCGGGGACGTCGGTGAGCAGGTGGACGCCTGCCTTCATCAGGCCGCGGCCGAAGCCGAGCCGTTCCGGGGAGTCGTGGTTGCCGGAGGTGAGGACCACGGTGGCGCCGGTGTCTGCGAGGCGGGCCAGTGCACTGTCGAGCAGCTTCACGCTGCTCACCGCGGGGACAGCGCGGTCGTAGACGTCGCCGGGGATGACGACGACGTCGACCTGCTCTGCCCGGACCAGGGCCACCAGCCAGTCGAGGAAGACGGCCTGATGCTCGTGCAGGTCGACCTTGTGCAGGGTGCGTCCCAGGTGCCAGTCCGAGGTGTGCAGGATCTTCATGCCCCGAGCCTACGAGCGGGGACTGACAGCCGGCACCGCCATGCACAACCGGCAGGTCAGACCACCGGCAAGTCACACCACCGGCAAGTCCTGGGCATGCCGACGTCCCGGAGCACGGGAGAGTGCGCCAGGTGCGGCGGGATCTACGTGGGCCGACAGCCACGACGGCCACCTGACGCCACCGGGACTCCGGTGAACCAGTGCACCGGGGTGCTGGCGCGGCGACCAGTGGGCGAGTCAGTAGGGCGGGGGCCCGTACTCGTCCCAGGGTCCGGGCGGGATCTCGGTCCCGCCTGGCGGTGGTGGTGGTGGCGGTGCCGACGGCGGTGGCGGTGGCGGTGCCGACGGCGGTAGCGGTGGCGGTTCATCCTTGCCGGTCGCAGGCTCAGTGGCCGGCTCCCCGGCATACGTGCCGCGCAGGAAGGCGACCCACGCGCGCTCGAGATCTGCGGCGATCTGGAGGCTCGCGGTGTCGAGTTCGTCGGTCGCGGTGGCGACGTCGCCATGGTGGCCGATGGCCCAGCGGGTCCGGCCGGGTTCACTGGCCCGAGTCGGGAGGCGAGTGGGGTCCAGGAGGCCGTTGGTCTTGTCAAGATGGTGCTGCCAGCACAGCAGATGGAGGTTCTCGATCTCGGTGAGCCCGCCCTCCCCCGGGGTGCCGCGCAAGCATTCCTCGATGTGATCGCACTGGGAGGCCCAGGAGGTGGGCCGGGTGCAGCCGGGGACCGCGCACTGGGCATTGCGCAGGCGCATGTGCTCGAGCATCGCGGCGGTGGGTTCGAATCTGTCCGCGGGCAGCGGGAGGAAGGCTCCGCTGCAACGGTCCGTGAGGACTCGGTACCAGGTGCCCGTGCTGCCGGCGAGAGAGCGGGCGAGCGCTGGGGGAAGCGGGATGGTGCCGTCGAGGCTGCCGGGTTCATCCGAGGCGCCGAGGAGGGTGAGCGCGGGGACGGTGATGTTCAGGCGGAACCGCTCGCCGGGGACATGCACTCCCTCGAGGTCCAACGCCGCCGTGGTCATGAGCACGAACCGCAGCTGGTTCAGCGGCAGTGCCTTCCCGGTGTCCAGGACCGTGCCGTCCGGGTCATGCGGGATCGGGGTGCCGTCGCGAAGCGCGGCGCGCTGGGCCGCTTGGATCGCCCGGGCAGACTCGTCGAGCTGCTTCCACTGCGCGAGGATCTCCGGGATCGGACCACTGATCTGGAGAGTCCCCATCCCAGGTGCGACGCTCGGCAGCAGGTCGACGCTACGGGTGAGCGCGGCGAGCGGATCCGGGTGCTCCTCACGCTGTTCGAGCAGCGCAATGAGCTTCTTCAGCAGGGTGAAGAAACGTTCCGCGGTGATATCCGGGGACCAGGAGGCGACAGCGATATCCAGATTCTTGCGGGAGCTGTCGGAGAGCTGGCGAGAAGTTTTCAGCATTTTCTGGAACCACGCCGCGGGCAGGTTCCCGGATTCCAGCTCCACAAGGCACTGCGGAAAGAGGTGCACCGCCTGGTAGGCGTCCCGCAGCTGCCAGCCGGCGGCACCGCGTGTCACCCTCAGCGCGAGACCGGCCCGCAGAGTCTCCACCTCATCGAGCTCGGTGACCTCCTCATATCCGCCGTCGTGCTCATAGAGGTCAGCCAGGGCGCGATACTTCTCCGCCAGGCAGAGCGCGGTGCGCTTCTCCGCATCCCACACTCGCTGGGTGGCCTCGCTGAGCTGAGGGTCGTCCATGCTCTTCCCGCGGCGGGGCAGTGACTCACGGGTGAGCGCCTGGCGCGCTGTGACGATCCGCAGGTGCGTGGGAAGCGACGCAAGGAAGGCTGCGTCGGCCGATTCGTCGCGACCCTCGTCATCGAACAGCGACGACGAATTCTCCACGGCGCTCATAGCGCTCCCCCTCCTTGCCGCCTCGCATCTGGTCGCGGACTCCGAAGTCCGCGAGGGGCGGGCCTCCCTGCCCATCCGACACCTCGATTTTATCGGAATGCCCCGACAATCGACAGGACGCGGGCCAATTGTGGATAACTTTCAGACAGCATCCCAGAACGCCCAGAGGGCTGGGCCCTGAGACATTCTTTCCTCCACAGTGCAGGGTTATCCGGCTCTTCCCGGTTCGTGGTGATGGGGAGCGTCGCGTCGTTGACGTAGAA
>NZ_JBQDLF010000027.1:0-31069 GCF_052095815.1 Brachybacterium sp.
ATCAATCCGGACAGCGCGAAGAAGGATGCCGCTTGGGAGTTCCTCGCCTTCTTCGGCAGTGCCGATCTCGGCAACCGCTATGCCGAAGAGGTGGGCCACGTCCCGGCCCGAGCTTCCGCGGTGGACAGCGAATATGTCCAGTCCAATCCCGCGATCGCCGAAGCTGTCGAGAACAGCGAGAACTTCCGCTCGAACCCCAACGTGCCCGGCTGGACCCGGATCCGGGACACCCTGGGCAGCTACCTCGAGCAGGCGCTGAACGGACAGGGCACAGCGCAGGAGGCGCTTGACGGCGCCGCCGAGGAGATCGAACAGATTCTCGCCGAGAACGGATGAGCACCATGACCGGCACCACCGCCGTCCCAGGGCCGACCACAGAGAGCAAGGGTCCGGGCGCACGAGCCGACGGCGCCGCGGGGGCGCCCCGCCGTCGTCGGCCCCTGCAGCGAGCCCGGGCACGCGCCGGGATGATCCTGGTCGCTCCGGCGGTCCTGTACGTGATCGTCTTCCAGCTGATCCCGGTGGTCTACGGATTCCTGCTCAGCTTCACCAGGTACAGCCCGCTGCAACGCGGAGCCCCCACCTTCATCGGGCTCGATAACTACCTGGGGCTGCTGAAGGATGCAGACTTCCTCAACGCCCTGTGGGTGACCCTGCGCTACACCCTGCAGGTCCTGCCCTTCACGGTGGCGATCGCCCTCGTCCTCGCGCTGCTGGCGAACCGTCCGTTTCGCGGCGTGGGCCTTTTCCGCACAGCCCTCTACATCCCCCACATCGTCTCGCTCACCGCCGTGAGCATGATCTGGCTGTGGATGTACTCGCAGAACGGCCTGTTCAACGACCTTCTCGAGGTGATCGGGATGGGGCCGCAGCGATGGCTGAACGATCCGGAGACGGCCCTGAACGGGGTCTCCGTGATGCGGATCTGGAAGGCGCTCGGCTCCAACATGGTGCTGCTGCTGGCTGGGCTGCAGACCATCCCGAAGGAGCTTTATGAGGCCGCGAGCATCGACGGCTCAAGCCGCTGGCAGCAGTTCCGCTATGTCACCCTGCCGGGGCTGCGCCCGATGCTCGTCTACGTGGTGGCGATGGACATCATCTTCCTGTCCCAGAGCTTCGCGGAGATCTTCGTGCTGACTTCTGGCGGGCCGTTGGACTCCACCACCACCGTGAACTATCTGATCTACACCGAGGCCTTCGACTACAGCAGCATGGGCTCCGCCTCGGCCATGGCCTTCGTGCTGTTCGCGTTCATCGCAGGACTCACACTGATCGCGCTGCGCGCCGAGAGGGAACGATGAGCACTGCTTCCACACTCCGACCTCGGCGATTCCGGGTCACCCGGACCGGCCGGACTCGGATCCTGAACTTACTCTTGCTCCTCATCGCCACGGCGCTGGTGCTCTTCCCGTTCCTCTGGATGGTGAGCCTTGCGTTCACCCCTGCGGAGGCCGCCTTCCGGGATGTGAAGCTGTGGCCCGACTCGCCGACGCTCGACAACTTCGTCACCGCGCTCACCGTCGGCAACCTGAGCCGGGCCTTCCTGAACTCGACGCTGGTGGCGCTGCTGTCGGTGCTGACCAACTGCCTGATCACGGTCGCTGCCGGATACGCCTTCGCCCACCTGCCCTTCCGCGGCAGCAATGTGCTGTTCTACGTGGTGATCGCCACCGCCGCGATCCCGGTCGCGGTCACCCTTATCCCGCTGTTCCTGATGGTCTCGAACTTCCCCCTCATGGGCGGAAACGACATTCTGGGCCGCGGCGGCAGCGGGCTGGTCGACTCTCTCGGCGGCATCGCGATCCCCTACCTAGTGGGGACCATGAGCATCTTCCTGGTGCGCCAGTTCTACAAGGGGATGAGCCCGGAGCTGTCCGAGGCGGCACGCATCGACGGTGCGGGCGAGCTGCGGATCTTCTGGTCGATCTTCATGCCTCTGTCCAAGCCGATCATCGCGGTGGTCGCGATCTTCTCGTTCACCGGGGTGTGGGACGACCTGCTCTGGCCGCTGGTGGTCTCCTCGTCCCCCAAGAGCCAGACAGTGCAGCTGGCCCTGACCGGCTTCAGCCAGAGCGGCAACATCCAGTACGCCCCGTTGATGGCCGCGACGATCATCGTCACCGTCCCGGTGTTGCTGGTGTTCCTGCTCAACCAGCGCCACTTCATCTCCGGCCTCTCGGAGGGCGCGGTGAAGGGCTGAGCGTGCGCCATCTGGCGGACTCGCAAGACATGTGCGCTCTCCTTCCACCTCTGGAAAGCAGAGCGCACATGCCTGTCGGGTTACAGGGACGCCGCGCCACCGGGGCCGGTCACCGGGGGAAGGCCGTCACCGGGCGTTGCGGATGAGCTCGATGACCTGGTCCGAGTCGTTGCGCAGCGGATGTCGAGGCCGCTCACTCTGCGCCGACGCGGGCGCGGGCGAGGGCGTGGAAGAACTCTCCGAGCCCGGGGCGGGCGCTGAGGCGGGGCCCGGGGCGGGCGCTGAGGCGGGCGCTGGGGTGGGCTCGTCCGGCAGGGGCGCGGCGTAAGTCGCGTCGGTGTAGGCGGCGGCGATGCGGGCGGCGGCGGCGCACTGCTCGGCGGTGACGTCGAGCGTACCGGCGCCGATCTGGTCGAGCAGGTCCGTGAGGGCACGGGCAGGCGGCAGTGCGGGGTCGAGCCGGATCCGGAGGGGCGGCCGTCCCCAGGCTCCGGTGATGCTGAGCCAGCGGATCGCAGTCTCCCGCACGGCCAGCTCGCGGGTCAGCTCCGACCAGGCCAGCTCTCCGGCGCGGCGATGCATCCGCTCGGCGGCCAGGGCCGAGGCGTTCGCGACTCCGCCAGCACCGTCTCCCCCAGCGCCGTCACCACCAGTACCGCCTCCGCCAGGGCCGCCTCGCCCCGCGCCGCTGCCCCGTCCCAGCAGCGCTGCCCAGCGCTCGTCACGGGCCTGCATTCGGCGGCGTCGGATCAGGATCACTGCTGCCGCAGCGGCCGCGGCCAGCAGCGTGCCGATCCCGAGGATGCCCATCACGCCTCCGCCGAGGCGCTCCACGGTCTCCTCGGAGGGGCCCGCGCCGCCGCCGTCGGACGTCTCCGCGGCGGAGGTGTCCTCGGTGGTCTGCTCGTCGGTGGTGCCCTCCTCGCTGCTGGGCGTCTCCTCGGTGGGCTGATCCGACTCCTCCGGGTCCTCGGGTGCGGAATCGGGGGCGTCCTGCGGGGTGCTCGCGTCGGTGACACCGGGCGGGTTCACGCCGTTCGCCGCAGCGGCCGGGGTCGGCTCGAAGCGCACCCAGCCGTGCTCGGGGCCGAACCACACCTCGGGCCAGGCGTGGGCGTTCTTCGCGCTGACCCTCCATTCGTCGCCGTCCTGCTCTCCGGCGGTGAAGCCGATGACCACGCGGGCGGGGTAGCCCTGTGAGGTCATCATCAGTGCGAACGCCGCGGCGAACTGCTCGCAGTATCCGATGCGGTCGGTGAGGAAGGACTCCAGCGGGTCCTCGCCCGGGGCGGAGTTGACCGTGAGCGAGTAGGCGAAGGAGTTGCGGAAGTAGTCCTGATAGGCGACGGCGGTGTCGAAGCCGTTCTCGGCGCCCGCGCTGGCGGCGACGGTGGTGGCGAGCTCGGTGGCGACCTCGGGCACCTCGTCCTGGGAGGTGTAGCCCACCTCGAAGGGCTGCTCGAACACGGCGGGATCCACGGCACGCAGCTGCTCGGCGGTCGAGCTGCGCTGCTCGGAGGCGACGCTGTAACGCTCCCCGATCAACCCTGCGGAGACATGGTTCAGGGCGACCTCTCCGTGGGAGGGCTGGAGGATCATCGCCCGGTTCAGGTCCCGGTCTGAGGCCTGGATCTCGCGCACGTTGTCCGGCACGGGGAGGCGATCACCGGCGAAGCTGGTGATGTCGATGGTGGTGTCGATGAAGTCGTCGGCGCTGCCGTGCACAGCCACTCCGTCATCGCGGGAGTCGCTGAAGGCGGCGCGACCGAGCACCAGCCCCTCCCCCTCGACGTCGCCGCGGAACGTCTCGCCGTCGAAGCGGTTCAGGGCGCGCAGGCGCAGGTAGGAAGGATCCTCGGCGGTGGTGGTGTAGCGCAGCACCTCGGTGTCCTCCTGCTGGAGGAGCGAGCGGCGCACGGAGACGTCGTCGTCGATCATCACCGCGCCGAGCGCCGGGGCGTCGGGGTCCTGCCAGCGCTGCAGCAGGTCCATGTTCAGGGCGATCCGTGCGGGCGCCAGCTGCGGCAGCGCAGGGGCCAGCAGCGGGCTGAGCCCCGCCACCAGCGCCACGCAGAGCACGGTCACGGCGAGGGTGCGGCCGGGGTGGGCGGCGGGGCCCGCCTGCGGCCGACGATCCCCGCGGATGTAGCTCGGATCTGCGTGGACGGTGCGGGTGGCGAGGATGGCGCCACCGGCGAGGACGGGGGCGGTGACATGCCACCAGGGACCACCGGAGGGCTGCTGGAGTGCGGGCACCAGGATCGCGCCCATCAGCAGCAGACCGGTGGGGGTGTGCCATCCCAGGTCCAGGTACATCAGGTCCAGCAGCAGCGTCACCAGCGCGATCACCGCCACCACGAGCACGGTGCCGGGCGCGCCGAGGGTCAGCGGGGCCATGCCGGTGACCAGTTCGTTGACTCCGCGGCTGAAGATCTCGCCCTGGTCGCGGAGCACCTGGAGGGGGCCGTCCTGCCAGCGGGTGAGGTCCTGGGCGATCTCGACCACCCCCACCAGCACCACGATCAGCCCCAGCTGGGCCACGGGCACCAGCATCGGGGGGCGCAGCAGGCGTCGCAGCACGATCCCGCCGAGGATCACCGGGGCGCTGGCGGTGAGGGTCAGCAGCAGCCAGGAGGAGCCTGCCAGCAGCTGGGAGACGGGGGCGGCGGCGAGCAGCAGTGCGACCTGCAGCAGCAGGGCGCGGCCGATCAGGTGGAGGCCTTCGAGGGTGGGCCGGCCCATCAGGGGGCTCACGGCGCTTCCTCCTCGGCGGTGGTCAGCAGGTCATCGAGGGTGTCGGCGGTGGTGCCCCGCACCAGGGTCCAGGCCCCGAACTGGGACTGGGTGGGGGTGTGCCGGGCGCGGATCGTCTGCAGCTCGCGGACGTGCTGCTCATGGGCGTGGCCGAAGTCCTCGCCGTCGGCCGGGCCGATGCGGCGGGCCGGAGGCGGGTGCGGCGCCTCGTCTCCGTCGTCCTCGAGGGCGGGGCGCAGCGCGATCGCGGTGCGGTGGGTGGAGCGGCCTGCGAAGCGGTCCAGGTCCAGGCCCGAGAAGGGTTCGCCGTCATCGGGCCCCAGGGCGATCGCGAGCGCGGTGTGGCCGGCGGCGTGATCCTGGCCGATACCGCCGGAGGCGTCGTCGTCGAAGTCCACCTCCGCGAGGGCGAGAAGGGAGGCGCGCTGCTCGACGGCGTCCGCTTCGCTGCCCAGCGGCGAGGGGCCGGGGATGCCGCGGCGGCGGCCGCTGCGGGTGATCTCGTCCCCGGAGGCGTCCACGATCCGCACCTCCCAGCCGTTCAGGCCCAGCGCGTCCAGCACGGTCGCGGCGTGGGAGACGAGCGCGTCCTCGACCTGGCCGGAGGGGTTCTCGCGGCGGCTGGTATCCAGCACGATCACGGCGCTGTGGCCGGCGGCGGGTTCGTCCTCACGGGTCATCAGCTGGCCGGTGCGGGCGCTCGCGCGCCAGTGGATGCGGCGGATGTCGTCGCCGCTGGCGTAGGGGCGGGCGATGGGTCCGATCTCGCCGACACCCGGGGCGGGGGCGGCGCTGAATGCGCCCTCGCGGGTGATGCCGGTGGCGCGCTCGGCAGCCGGGGCCATCTCGGAGACCACCGGCAGCCCGGTCAGCGCCAGGCCGTCCTCGACGGTGCGGCGCAGGTGGAACAGCCCCAGCACGTCGCGCACGATCAGGGAGTAGGGGCCGAGCTCGTGGGCGCCACGGCGGCCGACGCGCAGCACGTGCGGCATCTGCCTGTTCAGCGGCAGGTCTCCCTGGCCGCCGAGCTCCTCGGGCAGGTGCTCGCGGGCGATGCCGCGGCCCAGCGGGACCACGGTGATCCAGGCGGTCCCGGTGAGCTCGAGCATCACCCGGGCGACGGAGCCGACGGGGACGGCGTCGTCCACCAGGCGGCGAGTGGGGCGCAGGCCCACGCTGCTCACCGCGATCCCGATCGCGCCGATCACCAGCATCAGCAGCAGAGCGGCGGCGAGCTGGCGCAGGGGCGTCACCCGGGCCAGGTCGCCCAGCACCCACAGCGCCCCGCAGCCCACGAGCACGACGATGCCGCGCCCGGTGGGGCGGAAGCGGGTGCCGGGGCGCGGATTCACGCCTGCGGGGTGCTGCGCAGCACCTGGTCGACCAGCTCCCCGGCGCTGGCCCCACGGGAGAGGGCCTGGGGGGTGAGGTGCATGCGGTGACGCCACACGGGCATGATCACGGCGGCGACGTCCTCCGGGGTGACGAAGGTGCGCCGGGCGAGCACGGCGTTCGCCTTCGCGGCGCGCACCAGGTGCACCGCAGCGCGCGGTGAGGCGCCGAGGGTGACCTGCGGGTGGGAGCGGGTGGCCTCAGCCAGCCGCACGACGTACTCCAGGATCACCGGGGAGGCGTAGACGCTGCGGACCGCACGTACGTGGGCGGCGATCTGTTCCGGCCTGGTGCGCTCGGTGACGGCATCGACCAGGTCGTGGTCCCCGTCGCGCACCGGTCCGGCTTGGGCGGCGAGCATCCGCACCTCGGCCGATGCCACCGGGTAGCCCATGGTGGTCTGGGCCAGGAAGCGGTCGCGCTGCGCCTCGGGCAGCCGGTAGGTGCCCTCCATCTCCACGGGGTTGGCGGTGGCGACCACCATGAACGGCTCGGCCAGGGGGTAGGTGGTGCCGTCGACGCTGACCTGCCGCTCCTCCATCGCCTCGAGCAGCGCGGACTGAGTCTTCGGGGAGGCGCGGTTGATCTCGTCGGCCAGCAGGATCTGGGTGAACACCGCCCCGGGGCGGAACTCGAACTCGCTGGTGGCCTGGTTGAACACGCTCGCGCCGGTGACATCCCCGGGCAGCAGGTCGGGGGTGAACTGGATGCGGTGACGCTCGGCGCCGAGCGCTGCGGCCAGGGACTTGGCGAGCATCGTCTTGCCCACGCCCGGGATGTCCTCGATCAGCAGGTGACCGCCGGCCAGCAGCACCAGCACGGCGATCCGGGCCACCTCGTCCTTGCCCTCGACGATGGTCGCGATCTCGCGGATCACCGATTCGGCCTCGGTGGCGATCTCGCGCGCCTGCTCCTGGGTGAGTCCGACACCCAGCTCGCGGGCCCGGTTCTGCGGATGCCACGGGTCATGGGGGGCCTCGACGGCGACGTCGTCCTGGGTCATGTCGTGCTCCTCCGAGTGACCACCGTGACAGGTGTTCATGAAAAGTTTGCCCCGAGATGAACTCCTCGGGACCCACGCGGCGGCGTCGCCTCCTACAGTATGACTGGTTCCAAATGTCTTCTGAGGAGTTCCGATGATCGTCCGTAGTGACCGGACCGCCCTCCGTGGCGGTGCGGGACTCCTCCTCGTCGCCGCGTGCATCGCGGGCCCCGCGATGGCTCAGGCGGAGCCGGCACCGGCGGAGATCGCTCCGATGCAGGGCGGGGCGGCGTGTGAGGGGATGAATCCGAGTGCTTCGGTCAGCGCTCAGTCGATCGAACTCGGGTCCTCCGTGACTATCACTGGCACCTGCTTCGACGCACGCAGCTTCGCGACGATCACCATCGTCACTCCGAAAGGTCCGGTTCAACTCGATGGACTGGAAACTGATTCTGAGGGGACCGCGTCCTGGAGCTACCAGCCAACGACCGGCGGAGATTTTAGCGCGGTGATCGACGTGGGCCAGCAGCAGGCGACCGGATCGTTCACGGTGACCGACGAGTCCGCGGAACCAGACCCGGAGCCGACACCCGATCCGGAGCCCACGCCAGACCCAGAGCCGACGCCGGATCCTGAGCCCACGCCGGAGCCAGAGCCGACGCAGGAACCGACGCCCGAACCCACACCGGAGCCGACCCCTACCCCCGAGCCGACGCCGACCCCCGAGCCGACGCCGGAGCCGACGCCAACCCCCGAGCCGACGCCGGAGCCGACGCCGACGCCGGATCCGACGACCGGTCCCGGCGAGGACGATTCGCCTGCCTCACCGAGTCCGTCCACCTCGGCGAGCCCGGACCCGGCACCGACCACACCCACCGCGCCGTCCCCCGGCGCGGAGGATGATCCGGCGCCGACGGCGGGCGCCAGCCCCACCGCGTCCGAGCAGACGCCCTCCGCGCCCGCCGCGGCAGCCCCCGGCCCGGCGACCAACGACTTCCCGGCCGCAGCCCCTGAGTACACCGCGGAGCAGCGGGAGGCGGCCTCGCTCGCCGTGCTGATGACCTCGCTGTTCGCACACGGAGTCTCGAACGGCCAGGTGGGCATCTCCCCCGCCGAGGCCGGAACCCCGAATGCTGATGGCACCGTCGGTGGCGGCAGCAATACTGAGGGCAGCAGCGCCGGAGAAGACGATGCCGCTGACGGCAGCGAAGCATCCGACGGCGGTGGCGATGAGCTGGCGGAGACCGGCGCGTCGGCCGCGGGCCCTGCGGTGCTCGCGGCTCTCCTACTGGCCGGCGGGGCCGCTCTGCTCTGGCACCACCGCCGCCGCAACGGCTGAGCGGCGCCTGGCCGACCTCAGGCGCTGAGACCCCGCCTCGTCCGCAGCGCGACTAGCGCACCGATCAGCAGCGCGCCGAGCACCAGGGCGATCCCGCCCACGGCCACCGCGCCGCTCACCCCGAGCAGCGCTCCGAGCCAGGCGAGGGAGATGCCGTTGCCGGTGCGCATGCCGCTGCCGATCATCGAGTAGACCCCCACGACGCGTCCGCGCTGGTCCTCGGGGGCGCGCAGCTGCACGAGCGCCTGACCGATCGCGGTGGCGGCGAGGTTTGCGACCCCGCCGATCACGAGCGCGATCACCGCCACCGCGTAGTGGGTGGTGGTCGCGACGATCAGGGAGGTCAGTCCGAACATCACCGCAGCGATGACGGCGCCGCGCACGTCGACCTTGAGGATCCCGGTGGCCTCGAGCAGGAAGCCGCCCACGACTCCCCCGATCCCGTTGGCGAACAGCAGCGCGCCGTAGCCGAGCCCGCCCTCGTCGCCGGCGCCCAGAGTGTCGGCGAAGTTCGGCATCGACACCTGGAGCGAGGAGCCGACGCACACCGCGATCAGTCCGGCCAGGGCGATCATGCCCACCAGCACCTTGTCGTTGCCCACGGTGCGCAGCACGCGCGGGGTGTCGAGGATCGAGATCCGCTCGCGGTGCACGATCCCGCTGCGGGAGTGCCCGGTGAAGGGGGTGCGGAGCATCAGCAGCGTCATCGGCAGGTAGAACACGATGTTGGCGAGGATCGCGAACGTCGGCCCGAGCAGCAGCATCAGCACCGATCCGACCACCGGCCCGGCGAGCACCCCGAGGCTCTTGAAGGTGGCGTTCAGCCGCACGGCGCTGGCCAGCTCGCGCGGCTCGGCGAAGTCATGGAGCATCAGCTGCTCGGCAGGGCCCCACAGCGCGCCGGCGCAGCCGTGCAGCACCAGCAGCACGCAGGCACTCCACATCTCCAGGGTGCCCGTGAGGAACAGCAGCCCCCAGGCCAGCGAGACGAACGCGAACAGCCCCTGGGCGATCTGGATGATGCGTCGGCAGTCGTACTTCTCCGCGAGGCCACCGAAGAGGACGGAGAACATCAGGAAGGGCAGCCAGTGGCTGATCACCTGGAAGCCCACCAGCCAGGGCGATTCGAACACCTGCCACAGCACCCAGTAGGTGATGACGTGCTCGATGTTGTCGCCCATCATCGAGAGTCCGGCGGTGACCAGGTAGGGGCGGGAGTGCTTGTCGCGCAGGGGGCCGAAGCGACGCGGGACCGACAGGTTCAGTGGACTCTGCTTTCCTCGTACAGGGGCGGGCACCGGCGATCGGGGATCGTTCGAAGGCGTTCCAGCGCTCGTCGCCCGGACCAGGTTACGTGGTGCCGCGTCGAGGGGCCGCGCCTCTCTCTGTAGTGCGTAAGGTGGGCGGCCCACTCGTTCCATCCAACTTTAAGCACTAAAGTTGGATCATCGGGCCACGATCACCACGTTAGGGGCTATGCATGGGGCACTTCACCTCGCAGTACTGGGAGAACCCCTATGACTCCGGCGTCCCCCGTGCAGATCGACGCTCGGGGGAATACCAGACCTACACGCCCTCCGCCCTCACCGGGATGAGGCTGGCGATCGGACCTGAGGTCGATGCCGAGGTCGCCGCCGCCGAACGCGCCGTGCGCGCACTGAACCGCGGCACATATCAGGATCTGGGCCTCGTCTCCCGGTTCCTGCTGCGCTCCGAAGCGATTGCGTCCTCCTATATCGAGGGGATCGCACCCAGCCCGAGGAACGTCGCTCTCGCCGAGCTCGCCCTCGAGGAGGATGTCCGCGGGCTCTCCGACACCGCTCAGCAGGTGGCGCGGAACATGACGATCGTGCGCGACGCTTCCGACGCCCTCTCCGAGAAGGAGGTCATCACCGTCGCAGATCTGGGCGCCCTGCAGGCATCGCTCATCCCGGCACCGACCGAGCTCCAGGGAGTGCGGGCAACGCAGAACTGGATCGGCGGCTCGCGATACCACCCGCTCGAGGCCGCACACGTGCCTCCGCCGCCCGATGAGGTCCCCGCACTGCTGGAGGACCTGGTCCGATACATGGCCGGTGCCACTCACTCACCGATCATCCAAGCGGCACTCGCGCACGCCCAGTTCGAGATGATCCACCCATTCCCCGATGGCAACGGCCGCGTCGGTCGAGCCCTCATCCACACGGTGCTCACCCGCCGGGGCCTCACCGCAGAAGCGATCCTTCCGGTGAGCCTGGTGCTGGCGACCCTTCATGAGGAATACATCGATGGCCTGGAATCGTTCCGTGTCGAGGGAGGACCGGAGTCGCCACAGGTCTTCGCAGCGATCGAGACCTGGGTGAGCACTTTCGCGAATGCCGTGAGAATTGCTGCGGAGCAGGCCGCAGGCCTCGAGCGGCGCCTGGCAGAGCTGCGCGAGGAATGGTCGCGCATCATCTCGGAGGCTCGGCGCCGGGAGGGCAAGGTCCGGGCGACTCGGCGGAACTCCGCACTGTCCACCATCCTCGACTCGCTTCCCGGCACCCCGGTGCTCACCACGTCGACGGTGACGCGAGTGCACGGGGTGACGACGACCGCTGCTCAGAACGCCCTGGCCCAGCTCACGGAGTACGGGATCCTGGAGACGATCTCGATCGGTCGTGCGCGGCGCGCCTATGTGTCGCTCGACGTGCTGGACCTCCTCACCCGCAGCGAGCGGGCGATGGCGAGTCGAGACTTCGACACTGCAAGTTCACCCCCGATGCGCCCGGTACCGGTGCCGCGAGTGCGCTGAGAAGTGCGGGATCGCGGCGCTTACGCGACGAGGCACCTCTGCCCGATACCGCCTCGGACATCCAGCCCCGTCGCCACGAGCGGAGTGTCCACGTCGCAACGGAGCGGGCCCTGAATCTGGACCTCCACCATCTGAATACCGAGCGGCCCAGTCTGGTCCTGCATCAGGTCGACCGGACCCTCCACAGTGACTCCTTGCAGCGTCAGTGCCCCGGTGGTGCCTTGCAGACGGAGCGGGCCGTACAGGTGGCTTGACTCGAAGTACATGCTGTCCGCCCCCTGCGTGGTCACGGGCCCTCTGATCGTCGTGTCCTGGACCAGAACTCTTGCCGCCTCGTCAATCCGCACCGGCCCGGTAATCGTGGCGTCCTCAATGCAGGTGATGCCCGTGCCGATGGTGAGCGGACCGGAATGTTCACCGGTCACGATGGTGTCGCAGGACGGCTCGGCCTGGGCCGGGACCACGCTGTAGGTCCCGTAGGGGATCGTCCCCTTCGAGTTCTCCAACGCGAGGGAGATCCATGGGGCCGACGGGCCGATGTCCGCGACATCCAGTCGGAATCGCACGGCCTGCAGGTCGACGGGGCGTGCGTTGGGCTTCGCTGCTCCGTACTCGGGGAGGCTCTCGCTAGTCTCCGGCATGATCTCCACGCGTTGCTCATCGCCGTTGCTGTCAGCCCAGGTCACGACGCCGGAGACGCCGTCCAGCTGGTAGCCGGTCATCAGTGCTGTGCCACCCGGTTCGAGGATCACGCTGGTGGGGACGGGGCGTCCTTCGTCTGCTGCGAGCTGCTCCACAAGGGGATCCTTGCCGGGGACCTCGCAGAGCATCGCGTTGTCCCAGTCATAGCCGATCAGCTTGGTGGCCGTGTCACCAGCTACTGAGATCTGAGTGGCGATGCGTGCCGAGTCAGCTTGGCCACGGTTCACGCCGGAGATGCATATCGGTTCGCCCGCAAGAGGTGCTGGCTCCATGAGTTCGATGTTTGCCCACAGCTCGAAGGACTCTCCGCCCGCGGCTTTACCGCTCTCGAGTGCGGCGGTGTAGTAATCGTGGGAAGTGGTGCCGCCAAAGGCGTCGCTATAGGTCATAGCGCCACCGACTACGTCCTGGAGCCGTTCAAGGACGATGTCATCCGCCTGGTCTGGGAAGTAGACACCTCCCTTGCCTGTGCCTCGACCATCCTGGGGCGCGAGGATCAGGTGCGCTCCGTCCACGGAATCGATCAGTCGCTGGGTGAACAGCTCCACAGCCTCGACCGGGCTGGTCATGCGGGGACGCGCATCAATGTACGGGCTGACGAGGATCGAGCTGCCGGGTGCCTGCTCTGCGACGACGCCGTGCTGGGCGTCGTATAGCGCGAATTGCGCATCCCAGGCTTCGTTGCCCTTCATCGGCATCTCCGAACTCTGGTAGAGCCCGCCGTAGGACTCCAGGTCGCTGTACCGCGCCTCCCAGTCCTTCACTGTGCGCTCGGTAAAGCGGGTCATCGTGTCGAGATAGGAGGTGTCGATGAGCCATGGCTGCTCGGCATCCTGTCCGGGCCTCGGCAGACCGAGGTGGAAGTCGATACCGAACGCCTCTGCCGCGACGAGCACGGTGGCGACATCGGTGTGGGCGTCAAGTCCACCGTTCGCGATCATGACGAGGTCGTACTGGCTCGCTTCACAGCCTTCGCCGTCCACGGGCAGCAGCACTCGCTGGAACCTGCTGCCCTCGGAGACGATCTCCTTGTCCAGTCGTTCACAGGCGAGCATCTCAGAGCCGAAACGTTCGGACCCTGAGTAGGTGAGAACCCTGCGGATCTCGGCGTCGCCAAGGCCTTCACGCGCCTGAGCCACGCAGGAGGCGCCTCCGTCGAGGCAGTCGAAGCGCGGGTCGACTGCGCCGTCTGCAGTGAGGATGCGGCCGGACTCATCCAGGTCTCGCAGCTGGAGCCGGTAGCCGAAAGTGATGAGCGTGTCGCCACCGGAGTCGTGAACGTCCTGCATCGTCGACAGGGCCTGGCACATGTCGGTCGTGTAGAAGGTGAAGAAGCCGGTGATCAGTCCTCCACCGGGAGCAGCGAGATCAGGTGCTGCGCATTCGCCGGGGTCCCCGACACGCAGGCCGTGGGTGTCGACGGCAGGCGGGCTCGACGGCATCGCCTCGGGCGCCGGCGAGGCCTGCGAGAACGACGGCGTCGGCTCGGCAGTGGCTGCTGCGGCGCCCCCGACCATCAGCAGTGCGGCTGTCGTCAGACTGACGACACGGCGGACCCATCCCATGTGCGACTCCTTCGTCGGGCGGCATCCCGAGGGGGCTGCCCTGGTCGAGATCACTCCGCGCTGTGGCCACAGAACGTAGCCGAGCAGACGGGATACCGCAACCGATTGCAGAGAATCGGTCCGAACCCTTCAGTCCGGCCCCCTGGCATCGCACTTCTCATGCGGTGGAAAATCCGGCGCCCCTGGGGCTGACAGGAGAATCTGCGCCACCTGCGCCACGAGTGCGCCAGCATTTCCGCAGCGCGCAGCGCCGTGACGATTCTGCAACTGGAGACTGTTGACTGGGTCACACACATGATCTACGATCCTACAACCGGTTGCAAGAAATGCTTTACCCCTCGACTCCGGTCCCAGTCAGCTCTGCATACCCCGCAATACAGGAGCGCTCAATGCGTCAGCACAACCCTGGAATGTTCCCCTCCCCGTCCCGCAGGTCCTTTCTCGGCCTGCTCGGCGTAGGCGCCGGGGCCACGGCGCTGGCAAGCTGCGGGAGCTCCTCCGACGAAGCCCCCGCGGCGAGCGGTTCCGGCGAGCACCTCCCGACGTACAAGGAGCTCCAGGTCGCCGAACCGGACTTCCCAGCCGTCAACGGCTCGACACCGGGCTTCCTGACGATCCCTGATGAGCTCGAAGAGACCTACCCCGATCCGATCGGTGACGGCTCGGAGACCACCGCCATGGTGCCGCTATGGAGCGCCATCCCCGATCTCTCCGAGAACAGCTACATCGATGCCCTCCGTGCAAAGACCGGCTTCGACTTCACCTTCCAGCTGACCGAGGGCAACTCCTACGGAGACAAGCTCGCGACAGTCCTGGCCTCCCCGGACAACATCCCAGACTGGGTGTCGATGCCGGCCTGGAACATCCGCCCCAACTTCCACCAGGCGATCGAGGGAGTCTTCCAAGACCTGTCCCCGTACCTCGGCGGCGATGCTGCGCTCGACTACCCCCACCTGGCGAACCTGCCCACCCCAGCGTGGCAGTTCTCGAGCTTCGGGCAGAAGCTCTACGGGCTGCCCAAGCCGGGCGGCATCGTCACCAACGCCCTCTTCACCCGAGGGGATCTGCTGGACACGATGGGCATCACCCCCGATATCACCAGCGGGCAGGACCTCATCGACCTCGCCGTCGAGCTCACGGACGCGAAAGCGAACCGTTGGGGCACGAATGATCTCGGCGTCCTGGCCTACCTGATCTTCCACGTTCCCGAGAAGTGGAAGCTCGACGACTCCGGCAAGCTCGTCAACCGCATCGAGACCGAGGAGTACAAGCTCGCGCTGGACTGGTTGAAGAAGCTGTTCGACTCCGGTGCGGTCCATCCGGACGCGGTCGCCGGCAACGTCGCCGAGGCCAAGCAGCGCTTCCAATCAGGCAACGTGCTCCTCACCGTCGATGGCGTGGGCGGCTGGGCCGAGGCGTACAACAGCCAGCGACCCTCGAACCCCACGTACCGCCAGGACGCCGTGAAGTGGTTCTCCGGCGATGGCGGGGACCCCTGGGTCTATGTCAACCGTCCCGCCGAGATGGTCACCTTCCTCAAGCGCACGGACGACGAGGAGAGGATCAAGAACTTCCTGCGGGTCGCAGACCTTCTCGCGTCTCCGTTCGGGACCACCGAGTACCAGCTCGTCGAGCGCGGTGTGGAGGGGGAGCACTTCACCTTGTCCGACACCGGCGAGGAGATTCCCACCGACCTCGGGAGGGCCGAAGTCATCACCACCTTCCGGAGCCTGTGCGCCCCGCCGCAGACGAACACCGTCGTCTCCATGCCGGACTATGTCGAGGCCTTCTGCACCTGGCAGGCTGATGCATCGAAGAATGCCGTCGAGCCGCCGCTGCACGGCGTCCAGATCGCCGAGCCGCCTCAGCTCGCACAGCTCAGCCAGCCGTTCTCCGATCTCCAGGTGGATGTGCCGCGCGGCCGGCAGAGCCTCGCTGACGTCGACACCGCCATCGAGGAGTGGCGCAAGAACGGCGGCGAGGAGCTGCGCGCGCTCTACCAGGAGGCTCTCGATTCGGGGAACTACTGATGACCGAGGCCAAGGTGACAGAGCACAGCGCACCACCACGCCGAGGTGCCGAGCACTCCCCTGCTGCTGAGCTGCCAGTGCGGCGCCCCAAGGCGACCTTCGCCAGTCGTTTTCGTCAGGACCGCTCACTGCTCTTCATGGTCCTCCCGGCAGCGGCACTCGTGCTGGTGTTCAAGTACGTGCCGATGCTCGGCAACATCGTCGCCTGGCAGCAGTACTCCCCCTATGTCGGCATCACCGAGAGCCCCTGGGTGGGGTGGGAGAACTTCCAGCGGCTGCTGACGGACTCCCACTTCCACAGCGCCGTGATCAACACGGTCTCCATCACCACGTTCCAGCTCTTCTTCTATTTCCCGATCCCCATCGTGATGGCGCTGCTGCTGAATTCGGTGCTGACCCCGTGGCTCCGTTCGACCATCCAGTCGATCGTCTACCTGCCACACTTCTTCTCGTGGGTGCTGGTGGTGACGATCTTCCAACAGATGCTCGGCGGTGCAGGGCTCCTGAACCGGGTGCTGCGGGACAACGACATGGCACCGGTCGAGATCATGACCAACCCTGACACCTTCCTCGTGCTGGTCACCAGTGAGGCGGTATGGAAGGACGCCGGCTGGGGGATGATCATCTTCCTCGCGGCCCTCGCCGCCGTAGACCCGACCCAGTACGAAGCCGCCGCAGTCGACGGAGCGGGCGGGTGGCAGCGGATGTGGCACGTGACGCTGCCTGCGCTCAAGCCGGTCATCATCTTGCTGCTCATCCTTCGCCTCGGCGACACCCTGACCGTCGGTTTCGAACAGATCCTGCTGCATCGCGACGCCATCGGAAGAGCGCACGCCGAGGTGGTGGACACCTATGTGTACTACCAGGGCGTCCTCTTCGGGGACTGGAGCTTCGCAGCCGCCGCAGGCCTGGTCACCGGTGTCATCAGCCTCCTGCTGGTGCTCGGCGCGAACAAGCTGGCCCACCTGTTCGGCGAGGCCGGCATCTACCAGAAATCAGGCTCATGACAGACATCGGATCCAGCAGGGCACCCGGCCCGACGTCGACGGCGACGATCACCGGGCCGTCGGCGACCGCTCCCGAGAGGCGGCCGAAGCGGCCATCCCGCCCGCAGCACCGGCCCGCCTGGCAGGAGAAGCCGTCGCTCCCCGGCCGGATCGGGAAGATCGCCGCCCTGACCGCCATCACCCTGGTGGTGCTGTACCCGATGTACACCGTGATGCTCACCAGCATCTCGACTCAGGGCTCGGTGAACGAATCCGGCGGGATGGTGACCGTTCCCCGCGGCATCACCTTCGGGGCGTACGAGCAGATCCTCACCGGCGGCGTGGTCACCCAGTCGATCCTGGTCTCCGTCTTCATCACGGGCGTGGGCACGCTGCTGGCCACCGGGGTCTCGATCATGGCCGCCTATGGGCTGTCCCGGCCGGGGTCACTGTTCCATCGGGGGCTGCTGCTGTTCTTCGTGATCACCATGTTCTTCGGCGCCGGGATGATCCCCACCTATCTGCTGGTCTCGAACCTGGGATTGATCGATTCCCTGTGGTCGCTCATCCTCCCCAGCGCTGTCTCGGCGTTCAACCTGCTGATCCTGCGCAACTTCTTCATGGGGATCGACCGCAGCATCACCGAGGCGGCACGCATCGACGGTGCGAGCGACTGGCGGATCCTCAGGAGCATCGTCATCCCGATGTCGAAGGCGGTGATCGCTGTCATCGCGCTGTTCTACGGCGTCATGTACTGGAACAGCTTCTTCAACGCCATGCTCTACCTCAATGACAGCTCGAAGTGGCCGCTGCAGCTGGTGCTCCGTTCCTACGTGCTCCAGGGTCAGCCGGTCCCCGGTGCCGATGTCGTGGACACCGGCGGTGCAGAGGTCGCAGGGCTGCCGATAAAGATGGCGATCACCGTGGTTGCGGTGATCCCGATCCTCCTGGTGTACCCGCTGATTCAGCGGCACTTCACCAAGGGCGTCATCTTCGGCGCGATCAAAGGATGACCCGACGCGACGAGATCAGGCCTTGTGGCCCGGCCCGTCGCCACTCGAGCCCAGCCTTCACGGCGCCAGCAGCACCGCGAACGTCTCGAGCGTCTCCTGCAGCGCGATCGAGGGTTCGAGCAGCCACTGGATCTGCAGGCCGTCGCTCGCGGCGACGATCAGTGCGGCGGTGCGGGCGGGGTCCACGTCAGAGCGCACATACCCAGCCTCCTGGTCTTCCCTGAGCTTCTGTTCGAGGTTGTCGCGCACGCGCTCGAAGCGGACCGTGAAGTACTCCTTGGCGGGCCCGGCCTCGACCTCGAGCGAGGTGGCCAGCAGCGTCGAGTACAGCTGCACCAGGCCCGGCACCTCGAGGTTCGCGACCGCCGCATTGGCCATCACCTCCACCGAGCGCTCCTGACTCCGATCGCCCTTGTCGAGGTCGCGCCGAAGCTCGGCGTGCTCGTAGACGGCGACCAGCAGCTCCTCGCGGGAGGAGAAGTAGTGCAGCAGGGCGCCGTGGGAGACGCCGATGGCCTCGGCGATGCGGCGCAGGGAGGTGCCGTCGGCCCCGCGTTCGCGGAACACTTCGATCGCGCGGTCGAGGATCTCCTGCCGGCGGGCGATGCCCTTAGAGTAGGAGCCCGCACGGCCGATGCGCGGCGCGCCCGACGGGCCGGGCTCGGCGGCCGACGGGCCGGGCGCGGCCGCCGGTTCCGACTCCGCAGCAGTGGCCGACGGGCCCTTCCCGGCGGGCTCGGCCGGGGCTTCCTCGGTGCTCATGGAGCCAATGTACCCACGTCGGGAACTTCTTCGCAGCAAAAACCTCCAACTGGTGGGTTTGCTGTTATTGTGGCCGCAGCGCATCCTCGACGGTCCTCGTCGGCGATGCGACCCGACCTCTGACAACGACGTACGAAAGCAGGTTCGACGTGGCTCTGCCCCTCGCCTCCGTCCAGCTGTACACGCTGGCCGCGGAGTTCTCCGCCGACATGAACGGCTCCCTCGACAAGCTCGCGAAGATCGGCCTGAAGAACGTCGAGGCCTTCGACTTCGTGCGCCGTCCGAAGGAGATCCGCGCTGCGCTGGACGCTTCCGGCCTCTCGTCCCCCACCGGGCACGCCCCGCTGCTCTCCGATGAGCTGTGGACCCCGGACGGCTCCATCCCCACCCCGGCCAACGAGGTCGTCTTCGAGGCTGCAGCCGAGATCGGCATGAAGACCGTCATCGACCCGATGGTCCCCACCGAGCGCTGGCTCACCGAGGACGGCGTGAAGGACATCGCCGAGCGCCTCAACGCCGCCTCAGAGAAGGCGAAGGAGTTCGGCCTCACCGTCGGCTACCACAACCACGCCCAGGAGTTCCTCGCGGACTTCGACGGCCAGACCGCCTACCAGCGCTTCCTGTCGCTGGTGGATCCGTCGGTCGCGATCGAGCTGGACCTCTACTGGGCCCTCGTCGGCGGTCAGGACGTCGTGGCACTGGTCAAGGAGCTCGGCGACCGCCTCGTGGCGATCCACGTCAAGGACGGCATCAAGCCCGAGTCCAACCCCTTCGCTCCGGGCGCCCCGAAGTTCGCCTCCACCAGCCTGGACCAGCGCCACGCCGGTGAGGGAGAGGTCCCCACCGTCGAGGCCATGAAGGCAGCGACGGGCGTCAAGTACGCCGTCATCGAGTACGACAACGCCCCGGGCGACGTCTTCGAGGACATCGAGAACAGCTACCGCTTCCTGATCGACGGAGGCCTCGCAGCATGAGCACCCCCTCCCCCTTCTCCGGCCCCGTGGGCGTCGGCTTCATCGGCGTCGGCGTCATCTCCGACACCTACCTGGAGAACCTGAACTCCTTCCCCGACGTCGAGGTGCTGATCCTCGGCGACATCAACACCGAGCGCGCCGCCGCCCAGGCCGCGAAGCACAACGTGCCCGCCTCCGGCACCGCGCAGGACGTGCTGGACCACCCGGGCGTGCAGGTCGTCGTGAACCTGACCCTGCCCGCGACCCACGTCGAGATCTCCTCCGCCGCGATCGCCGCGGGCAAGCACGTGTGGACCGAGAAGCCGCTGGGCATGGACCGCGAGTCCACCGCCGCGCTGCTGAAGCAGGCCGACGAGGCCGGGCTGCGAGTGGGCTGCGCACCGGACACCGTGCTCGGCGCCGGCGTGCAGACCGCCAAGCGCGCGATCCTCGACGGTGTGATCGGTCGGCCGCTGTTCGCGCAGACCTCCATGCAGTACCAGGGCCCTGAGGTGTTCCACCCGAACCCCGGATTCCTGTTCGCTCAGGGGGCCGGCCCACTCCTGGACATGGGTCCGTACTACTTCACCACCCTGGTGAGCCTGTTCGGGACCGTCGAGAAGGTCGCTGCGGTGGGCCTGAAGGCTGCCGAGGAGCGCTCGATCCTGGTGGGCGAGAACGCCGGAACCACCTTCCCCGTCGAGGTGCCGTCCACGATCTCGGTGCTCACCCAGTTCGAGGGCGGCCAGTCCGGCACCTCGCTGCTGAGCTTCGACTCGCCGCTGGCCCGTCAGGGCATCGTGGAGATCCATGGCACCGAGGGCTCGCTGGTGGTGCCCGATCCGAACACCTTCGAGGGCCGCATCGCCTATGTGCGCCGCTTCGACAGCTTCGGCGAGAAGCCGCCGGAGCAGGAGTGGATCGAGATCCCGCAGGAGGGCCCGACCACCGGTCGCGGCCTGGGCCTGCTGGACATGGTCCGCTCGATCCACGACGGTCGCCCGCACATCGCCACCGGCGAGGTGGGCTACCACGTCCTGGACATCATGCTCTCGGCCGAGGAGTCGGCCGCGAGCGGAGAGTTCGTCACCGTGAGCTCCGTGGTGTCCGAGATCCCGGCGGTCCCGGCCGACTTCGACCCGCTGGCCCGCACGCTCTGAGGCCGCCCGGCGCCGCCGCAGCGAGCCATCGCCGCCGCAGGCGCCACCGCTTATGCGCTGAGGACCTATGTGAAGTGCTCACATAGGTCCTCAGCGCAAAGTGCTGTCCAGAGGGCGCTGTGCTGTCCGGAGTGCGCCGTGCTGTCCAGAGGGCGTTCCGTCCTCGCCTCACGCGCTCAGCAGCAGTGCTTCTCCCTGCCCGCCGCCGCCGCAGAGGCTCACACCGGCGCGTCCGCCACCGCGGCGGACCAGCTCGAGGGCTGCGGTCAGGGCGAGGCGCGCCCCCGAGGCACCGATCGGGTGGCCGAGCGCGATCGCTCCCCCGTGGATGTTGGTCTTCTCGAGGGGGTAGTCGAGGTCGGTCAGCGACTGGACGACGACCGCGCCGAACGCCTCGTTGATCTCGATCAGGTCCAGGTCCTGCACCTGAAGCCCGTCGCGGGCCAGTGCCGCGCGCAGAGCGTTCGAGGGCTGCGAGTGCAGTGAGGAGTCCTCGGGACCCGCGACCTGGCCGGGGGCCCCGATCGCGGCGAGGATCGTGAGGCCGTGCTCCTCGGCGTAGGCGCGGGAGGTGATCACGAGCGCGGCCGCGCCGTCGGACAGCGGCGAGGAGTTGCCGGCGGTGATGGTGCCGTCCTTCGCGAAGGCGGGGCGGAGACCGGCCAGGGTCTCGACCGTAGTGTCGGGCCGGACGCCCTCGTCACGGTCGATGAGCAGCGGGTCGCCCTTGCGCTGGGGCACCTCGACGGGCGCGATCTCCTCGGCGTGGATCCCGACGCCTGCCGCGGCGGCAGCGCGCTGGTGGGAGGCGGCGGCGATCTCGTCCTGGTCGCGGCGGGAGATGCCGCGCTCGGGATTGCCGCGTTCGGTGAGGTCGCCCATCGCCTCCTGGCTGAGCGCATCGGTGAGCCCGTCGTGCGCGACGGAGTCCTGCACGGTGGTCGGGCCGTACTTGTATCCCGTGCGGGCGCCCATCAGCAGGTGCGGTCCGTTGCTCATCGACTCCTGGCCGCCGGCGATCACGGCGGTGGCCTCGCCTGCGCGGATCAGGCGGGCGGCGTCGATCACGGCGGTCAGCCCTGAGAGGCACACCTTGTTGAGCGTCACGGCGGGGATGTCCCAGGCCAGGCCCGCGCCGAGCGCGGACTGGCGGGCCGGGTTCTGTCCCTGGCCTGCCTGGATGACCTGCCCCATGATCACGGTGTCGATCACCGCGGCGTCGATGCCGGAGCGTTCGAGGGCATGGCGGATGGCGTGGGCACCGAGGTCGACGGCGCTCAGCGCAGCCTGCTGCGAGAGCAGCCGGGTGAACGGGGTGCGGGCCCCGCCGACGATGACGGGCTGGTGGGTGGAGATGTCATTCCTGGTCACGGGGTGCTCCTTCTGAGGCTTCGCCCCTCGGCGCCCGCCCTGGATGGTGGGCGAGGTGCGTTGAGGAGCTCGGCTGCCGGCGCGTCGATGGGCGGGCAGCAGGGATCTATCCGGTGGGGACCATCATCCACCGGGCCGCGCCGCGGGGCCAGGCATCGGGTCCTCCAGCACGCCACGCCCAGATCTGCCGAATATCTCTGGATTCCCGCCGGACCAGTCGGCTAGGGTCCGCCGACATGTCCCAGAATCCGTACGAGAACCCAGAGGCCGCGCGCACCTACGATGAAGAGAACACTGGACGGCAGGACTTCGACTTCTGCCTCGAGCTGGCCCGCGAGCTCTCCCTCGACGGCCCGGGAATTTCCGTGCTGGACATCGGCGCGGGCACCGGCGCCCTGGGCGTCGAGCTCGCTGGGTCCCGGAACTGACCCGGGGCACCTACCTTCACCCCGAGGGCGGGACGTTCACCAGCTGGATCGAGATGCTCGACGTGCAGGGCGATCCCACCACCGGCGTCGTCGAGACCCACCGCGGGGTCACCGAGCGGGCCGGCACCAGGAGCTTCAGCGCCCCGGAGACGTTGGCGTTCCGTCCGCTCGCCACCCTTGACGCCAGCCTCGAGCAGGCGGGATTCGAGATCGAGCATCGCTTCGGCGACTGGCCCGGTGGCCCGGTGACAGCGCAGAGCCCCGAGCACATCCTCATCTCCCGCCCCTTGTGAGCCGCTGAGGGCGTCACTGGGCGGGCAGCGCGGATCTATCCGGTGGCAGCCACCATCCTCCGCGCCGCACACGGGGCACGGTGTCGACGAGCGTACACATTCGAAATTGTGGCAGATCGTAGACATCCAAAAGAAGTGGACGTACCATCACACTCATGAACAGTCGGCGCATCAGGACCCCGCAAGATCTCGGTGCCGCACTCCGTGACGGGCGTAAGGCGCGGGCGCTCACACAGGCCGAACTTGCACAGGTTGCCGGAGTCTCCCGGGAGTGGCTGATCGGCGTCGAGCAGGGCAATCGGCCGCGAGCCGAGCTGGAGAAGGTCCTCGCAGTGCTCACCGCCCTGGACCTCCCACTCACCGTCGGCGCAGCATCCCGCACCGTCACCCCTGACGCACCGGAACACACCACGTCGATCACGGAGCGCGCCACCCGCGAGGCGATCGAGGCGATGCGGGAGGCGTCGGCAATCCCCGTCGTCGTGGAGCACGGGCAGCGCGCCGCCCGGCTGCTCAACGCCGGTGTGGATCCCGAGCTCGCGGCTCACCTCGCCCAGATCTCCCGGGCTGCGACGCCGACATCTGACTCCTCCGCAGCCGGACGCACCGCCGATGAGGACGAGGACTCGTGATCAAGCGGCTATTCATGGTGAGCAACGGAGTGATCATCGGACACCTGGACCAGGACCACGGTGGAGCACTGCGGCTGACCGCGCCTCCAAGCGCAGGAATGCCGAGGCTGTCGCTGGCCTTCGCGCCGAGCATCGCACCGATCGCTCCGCGCAGAGCCCTTGCCTATATTGAGGGCCTGCTCCCGGAGGGGGACGCCGTCCGCCGTGCCACGGCACGCAGATTCGGCGTCTCACCGCGCAGCCCGTTCGCGCTGCTATCGGCGATCGGTCAGGACTGCCCCGGTGCCGTGCAGTTCCTCGACGAAGCACAGCTGGAGGACCCTGAGCCGGGCTCTCTCATCCCGGTCGACGACGAGCGAATCGGGGCACGACTTCGTGACCTCCGCACAAATACCGGCGCGACCTGGGTCGCCGAGGGAGAGCACTGGTCACTAGGTGGCGCGCAGTCGAAGCTCGCACTCCGGCTCGAGAACGAGCGGTGGCATGAAGCGCATGGCGCCGAGCCGACGACGCACATCCTCAAACCCGGAATCACGGCTCTCCGCTCACAAGCGCTCGTCGAGCACCTCTGCCTGCGGGCCCTCTCTCTCCTCGGTCTGCCTGTGGCCGGGTCCGAGTTCCGGGTCTTCGATGGCGAACCGGCGATCGTCATCAAACGCTTCGATCGGCGCCGGGTCGATGGGCGCTTGGTGCGCGTTCACCAGGAGGACCTGTGCCAGGCCACCTCGACACTCCCGGCCGACAAGTACTCGGTCACGGCCCTCGACGTTGTCACCACTCTTCGTCGGGGCGGTGCACCCGAGGAGGATGTCGAGACCTTTGTTCGGGCGGTGCTCGCGAACTGGGCGCTGGGCGCCCCGGATGGGCACGCTAAGAACTACTCCGTCTTCCTGTCGGCCGGCGACACAGCGCTCGCACCGCTGTACGACGTCGCGACTGGATTCGGGCAAGACGCTCCGTGGCCTGCGATGGCGATGTCCATCGGCGGAGCGCCATCGATCCATGACGTCACGCGTCGACATCTGCTGAAGTTCGCCGGACAGATCGGGGTGAGCCAGGAGTACGTCCTCGCCGCCGCCGAACTCTTCCTCGAGGGCATGCCGGCAGCTTTCGCCAAGGCGATGCGGGAGGTCGCCGGGGAGGAGATCGACCATGCGCACCTGGAGGCGATCCGCGCTGCGCTCACGGAGCACTGCGAGAGGCTCCGGACCACTCTGCTCCGCTGAGCGCGCCGGCCCTCTCCCCTACCCTCGCCGCATGACCTCCCCGCATCCCGATTCGTCCGCCCCCGGCGCAGGCAGCGCCGACGCACGCAACAACGACTCGAGAGCGGCCCGCGCCGCCACCACCGGTTCCGGTGCGGCCGACGGCACCCGGCGGGTGGACCTGGTGCTCGAGGGCGGCGGGGTCAAGGGCATCGCCCTGGCCGGCGCGATCGAGGTGCTCGAGGAGCGCGGGTACCGGGTGAACCGGGTGGCGGGATCATCGGCCGGGTCGATCGCCGGAGCACTCGCGACCGCCGGGATCCCGGCGACCACGATGGTGAAGGTGCTGCGGGAGACGGACTACCGCCGTTTCGAGGACGGCCCGTGGTGGACCCGCACCCTGCCCGGCAAGGGGCTGGGCATCCTGCTGCACAACGGGATCCATCGCGGCGCCTACCTGCGTGAATGGCTCACCGAGCAGCTGACCATGTACGGGGACCCGGGCCGTACCGGCACCTTCGCGGATCTGCGCTACCAGGATCCCGAGGCCGGAATGGAGCTGGTGGGCGCGCATGCCTACCGCCTCGTGGTGACCGTCTCGGACCTCTCGGCCGGGCGGCTGCGGTACCTGCCGCTGGAGGCGGTGGACGTCGGCTCCACTCCGGACACGCTGCGGGTGGTGGACGCCGTGCGCGCCTCGACGTCGATCCCGCTGTTCTTCCGCCCGGTGCGGTGGAAGAACGCCTTCGGCAGGCCCGCGGTGCTGGTGGACGGCGGGCTGCTCTCGAACTTCCCGGTCTCGGTGTTCGACCGCCCCGAGGGCGAGGTTCCGCGCTGGCCCACCTTCGGCATCAAGCTCTCCGCCAAGCCCGAGGCCGATTTCGGGGTGCAGAACCAGATCCGCGGACCACTGAGCTTCGGCAAGGCGGTGGTGGACACGGTCACCGGCTTCTACGACCGGATGCACATCGACGCCTCGCATTCCGTGGCCCGCACGATCTTCATCGACACCGCCGCGGTGCGCCCCACCCATTTCGACCTCTCCGACGAGGAGCGCGAGATGCTCTACCGGAAGGGGCGCAAGGCCGCGACGGCATTTCTGGACGGGGACCACGAGCAGGTGGCGTGGGATTTCGAGGCGTACAAGGCGCGGTTCCGTACTCCGATCGCCTGAGCGGCCGTCACTGCGCCGCGGGCTCTCATCCCCTCTGCTCGATGCGGGATCGAGCACGCTCGGAGAGGTACGCCGAAACGTGTTCTCAGAGGGTGTCCGCGCCCTATGATGAGCGCCTCCAGCTCGCCCGATCCCCTTGCCCACGCCCGCACATCGAGGTGATACGTGTCCACCACCCTCCGCCGGATCGCAGCGTTCGCGCTCAGCGTTCCGTTCCTCCTCAGCGGCGCCGCTGCCGCGACTGCAGATGGCCCCGGATCAGGCAGCCCCTCCTCCCAGGAGAGCAGCCAGGCCGAGGACTTCGTCCCGGTCACCGCTCCCGAACCGGCCTTCGACATCGAGGCCTCGACCTTCACCATCCCCGACCTGCCCGGGCTCCAATACGCCGACCAGGCCGCGAATCCGCTCGCTCCCGGCGTGCACCGGGCATCGACCTTGGAGATCATCCGCGCGTATCCGGCGCCGGGCCACTCGCTGACGGGCATCCACTCGTGGAACATCCGCTTCGAGCCCGCGAACACGTTCAACGACCCCGTCGTCGTCGCATCCCTCTCTCCCACGGTCGACGTGGAGCGACGGACGTTCACGATCCCTGACATCACCGGGCTGAACACCGCGCTGGACCCGTGGACCCCGGTCTCCGCCGGGACGCACGCGCTGGCAGACGGCGTGGACCGGCTGGGCGTCTCCGTGTATGACCAGGCCGGGTATGCGCATGTGGGCGTCTCAGGGGTCTCGGCGACGTTCGTTCCCCTGTACGGGTACCGGCTCCGCGAGCCGGTGTTCGACCTCGCCGGGCACACGGTGCAGATCCCGACGGATCCCCGCGTCCAGTACACGCTGAACGGCGGTGTGATCTCGCAGGGCGGGACCTATACGGTCACCGGGACCGTGACCGTCTCCTTCAAGGTCGTCGCCGAGCGGACGTTCTACACGCCGCTGAAGAAGACCTGGCGGGTCACGTATCCCGAGATCTCGCCCTTCGTGGACGTCACCCCCGGGATGGAGCATTTCGCTGCGATGACGTGGATGGCTCGGGAAGGGATCTCCACCGGGTGGCCGACGCCGCGGGGGGCCGAGTACCGCCCGCTGACGAGCGTGAGCCGTGACGCGATGGCGGCGTTCCTCTACCGTCAGGCCGGCTCTCCGGCGGTGACGCTCCCGGCAAAGTCGCCGTTCACGGATGTGAAGCCCGGCCAGCCGCATTATGAGGCAATCATCTGGGCCTCTCAAGAAGGCATCACCGAAGGGTGGAAGATGCCCGACGGAACGCACCAGTTCCGGCCGGTACAGCCCATCGCCCGTGACGCGATGGCGGCGTTCCTCTATCGGTTCGCGGGCGAGCCCGCGTACACCCAGCCGAGCGGGAAGTGCTTCACCGATGTGGCCCGCGGCATGCAGTTCTCCAAGGAGATGTGCTGGATGAAGTCCACCGGCATCTCCACCGGATGGAGCAACGGCACCTACCGTCCGCTCGATCCTGTGAAGCGGGATGCCATGGCGGCTTTCCTGCAGCGCTACGACGCGACGCTCTGAGTCGCAGCACTGCCTGACCGTGCGGGCCCGTCCGATTCGTCGGACGGGCCCGCACGTCGTTCGTCGACCCGACCGATCGGCCCGGAGCTTGCGCCCGGCCGTACCTCTCGTGCAACGCTCGATGGATCCGGCCCGCCGCGAGGCGACCGACACAGCACACGGAGGAGCACGTATGAGCACGAAGAAGGACATCTTCGTCCTGGGCCTGACGGACGTGCAGCACCGTGAGCTCGAGACGGTGAGGCAGGCCGAGGAGTACGCCTTCCACGGCGTGCTCGACTACGACACCCTGGTGAACACCACAGAGCTGGACTTTGAACAGCTGATGCGCGACGCCCGGGCGGAGCTCGACGCCTTCGACGGCAGCATCGACGCGATCATCGCGCACTGGGACTTCCCGGTCAGCGTGATGAGCACGATGCTCGCCGCCGAGCATGACCTGCCCGCTCCCACGCTGACCAGCCTGCTGAAGAGCGAGCACAAGGGATGGAGCCGGCTCGAGCAGAAGAGGTCGGTGACCGAGTGCGTGCCCGGTTTCGCCGTCTTCGACCCGTTCGCGGAGGACGCGCTGGCGAGCATCGATCTGGAGTTCCCGTTCTGGGTCAAGCCGGTCAAGGCGCACTCCTCCGCCCTCGGCTTCAAGGTGGAGGACGAGGCGGACTTCGACGAGGCGCTGGTGGAGATCCGCGAGCACATCGGCGAGATCGGCGATGCGTTCAACGAGGTGCTCCAGCAGGTGGAGCTGCCCTCCGAGCTCGCCGGCGCCGGCGGCAACTCGTGCCTGGCCGAGCAGTTCGTGGAGGGCATCCAGGCCGCCCCGGAGGGCACGATGTTCCGCGGCGAGTACCGTGTCCATGGCGTGTTCGACATGCACAAGGACGAGGCTGGCACCAGCTTCTCCCGGCTCGACTACCCCGCCAGCACCGTGCCCGAGCGCGTGCAGCAGCGGATGATCGACCTCACCGAGCGCTACCTGCGCCAGGTGGGGTACGACAACGGCTGCTTCAACTCGGAGTTCATGTGGGATGAGGCGAACGACCAGCTGTGGCTGATCGAGATCAACACCCGCATCTCCCAGTCCCACAGCGACCTGTTCGCAAAGGTGGACGGCAGCTCGAACCACGAGGTCGCGATCGACATCGCGCTCGGCGAGCCGCCGCGGATGCCGCACCGCGAGGGCGATTTCGCTGTCGCCTCGCAGGCGATGATCTTCCATGACGAGGACGCGATAGTCACCCGCATCCCCACCGAGCAGGACAAGGCGGAGATCGAGCGCCGCTTCCCGGGCACCCTGCTCACCCTGACGGTGGGCGAAGGCGACCGGCTCTCGGAGCTGCCGGGGCAGGACAGCTACCGATACGTGCTGGGCAAGCACTACCTCGGCGCAGACAGCACCGAGCAGCTGGAGGCGGACTATGCGGCGATCACCGCCGAGCTGCCCTTCGAGTTCGCCCCGGCCCCGGCGGACGACTGACCACCCGCCGCTTCAGCACCACGGCAAGAACCCCCGAATGCACCCGGCAAGCACCCTCACGGACGACCAGGAGGCGACCATAGATGAGGACCGTCACCGAGTTCCCCTACGAGATCCGCGTGATCGAGAACGTGTTCATCCCGATGCGGGATGGCGCCCGGCTCGCGGCCCGGCTCTGGCTGCCGGTGGACGCGGAGCAGCGCCCCGTGCCCGCGGTGCTGGAGTACATCCCGTATCGCAAACGCGACTCCAGCCGGGCTCGCGATGATCTGAACCATCCCTATATCGCTGGTCACGGCTATGTGTGCGCGCGGGTGGATCTGCGCGGCAGCGGCGACAGCGATGGGGTGATGGTCGACGAGTACCGCCCCCAGGAGCATGAGGACGCGGAGGACGTCATCGCTTGGCTCGCCGAGCAGCCGTGGTGCGACGGCAACGTGGGCATGATGGGCATCTCCTGGGGCGGGTTCAACAGCCTGCAGCTCGCCGCCCGCAGGCCTCCCGCGCTGAAGGCGATCATCAGCGCCTCGGCGACGGATGACCTCTACGTCGACAACATGCACTACATGGGCGGGGCGCTGCTGGCGGACAACCTCTCCGAGGCCACGGTGATGTTCGCCTTCAACTCCCTCCCGCCGGATCCGCAGATCGTCGGCGAGCGCTGGCGGGAGATGTGGCATGAACGGCTCGCGGGCAGCGGGCTGTGGCTGGAGACCTGGCTCGAGCACCAGCGACGGGACGACTACTGGAAGCCCGCATCCGTCTGCGAGGACTACTCCCAGGTGCAGGTCCCGGTGATGGCCGTCGGCGGATGGGCCGACGGGTACACCAATGCGATCTTCCGCCTGATGGAGAACCTGGACGTGCCGCGCAAGGGTCTGATCGGTCCGTGGGGCCACAAGTACCCGCACATCGGGGTGCCGGGCCCGGCGATCGGCTTCCTGCAGGAGGTGGTGCGCTGGTGGGACCACTGGCTCAAGGGCACCGACACCGGCGTGATGGATGAGCCGATGGTGCGGGCGTGGATGCAGGACAGCGTCTCCCCCGCGGCGTCCTACGAGGACCGGCCGGGGCGCTGGATCGCGGAGGACCAGTGGCCCTCCCCGCGGATCGAGGAGCGCGAGTACGTGCTGCGCGGCCACCACCTCGAAGAGGGCACGGCCGACGAGCCGGATCGTGAGGTCGCTGTGCAGTCCCCGCTGAGCGTGGGGATGTTCGCCGGGAAGTGGGCGTCCTACGCCGCGGTGCCGGATCTGCCCTTCGACCAGCGGGAGGAGGATGGCGGTGCGCTGTTCTTCGAGACCCCGGACCTGACCGAGGAGCTGGAGATCTTCGGCCGGCCCACGTGCGTGCTCGAGGTCAGCGCGGATCAGCCGGTCGCGCAGCTGGCAGTGCGCCTCTCCGACGTGAACACGCACGGTGAGGCGACCCGCGTGACTTACGGCGTGCTGAACCTGACCCACCGCGACGGCAGCGCGGAGCCGCAGCCGCTCGAGCCGGGGAAGAAGTACCAGGTGGAGGTGCCGCTGAACGGCATCGCCCAGTCCTTCCCGGCCGGGCACCGGCTGCGGCTGTCGATCTCCACCTCGTACTGGCCGCTGATCTGGCCCGCTCCGGAGGCGGCGACGGTCACGCTGAGCACCGGGTCCAGCAGCCTGCGCGTGCCGGTGCGGCCGGCCCGTGACGCGGATGCGCATCTGCACGAGTTCGGTGAGCCCGAGGGAGCGGAGCCGCTCGAGGTCACCGACCTCTCCCCCGGTGAGCACCACTGGCGGGTCACCCGCGACCTGGCGACCAACGAGTCCGTGCTCGAGGTCGCCAACGATCAGGGCGAGTTCGTGATCGAAGAGACCGGCACCCGCATCCGCCGGGCTACCACCGAGTGGTACAGCTTCCGCTGGAACGACGTGAACTCGGTGCGCGGCGAGACCCGCACGGTGCGCCGGGTGGAGCGGGAGGACTGGGGCGCGGAGATCACCACCCGCACGATCCTCACCTCCACCCCCACCGAGTTCGTGATCGACGCCCAGTTGGACGCCTTCGAACTGGACGCAGAGCGCGGCGACCCGCGGGTGTACTCGCAGAACTGGGAGCGGAGGATCCCCCGGGACCTGGTGTGACAGACGGCCGACGGAATGGCCGCCTGGGCTGCGGCACCAGCGCGTTGCGCGGCCACGCTCGTCGTGGACGAGGGCAGCTGATGTGGGACTCAGTCGGCGCAGGGGCTACCGCCAGCGAACACCAGGAGGGCTGCGGCGAACGCCAGAAGGGCTGCGATGAGCACCAGGCGAGCCGCGACTGACGGGGCGGGGACGATATGTCGGGCCGTTCAGAGATTTGCGGAT